>NZ_JACSQR010000017.1:0-56065 GCF_014836505.1 Psychrobacter communis | reverse complement strand
TGCCTCAGAAGGGGCAGGTAGCCACATTGTAAATAGTATCAATGAGTTACAATGTGGCTTATCCCGAACTGGGGTTAATTAACAATTTTAAGCGTTTAGAGCGTTAAGACACTACTGAACTGTCATGACGCGCCATAATACTAGAAAAATCCTTCTCGCCGTTTTCTACCGTATGTGCTTCATAAAGCTCCGTCGCTTTGGCACCCATAGGCGTTTCAACATCCGTGTCCTTAGCCGTTTGCATCGCAAGGTTAAGATCTTTTTGCATCAGCTTACTCATAAAGCCGCCTTTATAACCATTGCTAGAAGGTACATTTTCCATCACTTGTGGATAAGGATTATAGACCTCTAACGTCCAATTACGACCTGAGCTTTGTAGCATAATATCTGATAGCACTTTAGGGTCGAGGCCGTTTTTAACCCCTAAATTAATCGCCTCTGCCGTTCCCGCCATTAGAATGCCTAACAGCATGTTGTTGCAGATTTTCGCAACTTGTCCGGCACCATGCTCGCCTGCATGAAAGATGTTTTTGCCCATAACGGCGAGTATTGGTTCGGCTTTAGCGAATGCATCGTCACTACCACCGACAATAAAAGTTAAAGTGCCAGCAATGGCGCCTCCTGTACCACCGGAGACTGGCGCATCTAAGAAGTCGATACCAACCTTACTTGCTGCTTCTGCCACCAATCTTGCATCAGCTGCTGCGATGGTACTGCTATCGATGACCAACGTACCCTTAGGTAATTCTGCTAGTAAACCATCAGCGCCATTATTTCCTAGATAAACAGAATGGACGTGCTTGCCCGCAGGCAACATGCTAATGATAACCTGTGCATTACTCGCAGCATCTTTAGGACTATCAGCCACACTGGCACCTGTTTGCTGCAAGCGCGCGGTTGCCTCTTCAGATAAATCATAAACCGATAGCGTATAACCTGCCTTTAACAAGTTCTCTGCCATCGGTGCGCCCATATTGCCAAGCCCAATAAAGGCTATATTTGGCTTAGTAGTATGATTATCGCTCGCAGCGGTATTATTTGTGTCTTTATTACTTAAATTCAAATCCTTTGTACCCATCTCATCGCTCCTTGATGATTGCTTATGCAGACAGTGCTACACATAGTTTTACGTTTTTTAATTTATACCTGATTCTTATAATGAGCCGATAAGCTCTTAGCGTACAAGCTGGCTGCCTAAAGCGTCTTCACCCAACCAATCGCCTAACGGATGCTCACCTTTAGCATAAGGATTCACAAAGTGCTGATGTATATACGCCTGCCCTTCGCTACTGAGACAGTCTGCCAGTGAACGTGACCACTGCGGATTACGGTCTTTGTCAATCAGTAGCGCACGTACGCCTTCTTTAAAATCAGGATTGGCGGCACAATGCACAGCTACGTTGGTCTCTAAATACAGGACTTGCTCAAGCGATAAGTCGGTGACTTTGTGGTAAAGCGCATAGGTCAAAGCGGCAGTTACAGGGCAGCCGTGACGATAAGTAGCTACTGCGCGCTGCGTCCAGCTATCTGCTGCAAAGTCTGTATCTAATTTTTCAAGCGCTTCGTCACTTTGTAGAAGTGCATCAATATCTCCTAAGCCGCCGCTGTTCATTAATTGCTGGATAGGTTTCCAATATATCGCAAGCTTACTTGCAGGCAACTCAGCAACAGGCTGTGCGGTAAGCGCACGACTAACGATACTATGAGCGCTATTATTATGATATTTATCATTGTTGTCAGCTGCTCCTTGCCAATTACTCTGTTTTAAACGTTGTATGACAGCATCGTAATCACTACTGGCAACAGCATACTCTGCAAGATTGGCTAATAAAGCGTCACTGCCATTACACATCGCACCTGTTAGCCCTAAGAACAAACCTGTTTTAGCAGGCATGCGCTGCAAGAACCAACTACCAGAGGCGTCAGGGAATAGTCCAATGGTCACTTCTGGCATGGCAAAACGCGTGCGCTCGGTGACTAAACGATGACTACAACCTGCCATCAGACCCATGCCGCCACCCATGATAATGCCGTCACCCCAGAGGATTAATGGCTTTGGATAAAAATGCATCTGCCGATACAAACGGTATTCATGACCAAAAAACTCTGTCGCATAAGGATTCGGTAGCGGCACACTGCTGGACATGCTGTCATACAGCTTACGGATATCACCGCCAGCACAAAACGCCTTGTCACCTGCCCCTTTTAACACCAATGCCACTACCTGATCGTCGTTTTGCCACTGCTCTAGCTGCTTGGCTAATAATTGACACATCTCAACGCTGAGCGCATTCAGAGACTTTGGCGTATTTAACATCATTATGCCAATCAGGTGACCGCACTCTGTCGGCTCAGTATTGAATAGGACCGGCGCTTCTTGTTCTATGTTTTCTGTTACTGCTGTCATAAAAGAGACCTACCAAAATTAAAATGAGTAAAGTAAATATTAAGACATCCCTACAGGCTATTTATTTTGCCAATTGGGTGTGCGCTTCTCTAAGAATGCTTGTACGCCTTCGCGCTGATCGTTGGTGTCGAATAACTTAACAAAAGCTTCACGTTCATGGATAAGGTTTTGGGCAGGCGGGGTATTTCTTGCCGCTTGGATAAGCTGTTTTGAATAACTGACCGCCACAGGTGATTGCTTAGCGACTTTTTGCGCTAAGGCTTGCGCCGCTAATAAACCGCCACCCTTTGCCGTGACTTCTTCGACTAAGCCAATGCGCAATGCTGTCTCGGCATCGACGCGCTCACCGCACAATATCATACGCTTCGCCCAGCCTTCACCAACCAGTAAAGGTAGGTTTTGCGTACCGCCTGCACAGGGCAATAAGCCCACGCCCGTCTCTGGTAACGCCATCTGTGCATGCGCTTCTGCGATACGAATATCGCAAGCCAGCGCGCACTCAAGTCCACCGCCCATCGCATAGCCATTGATAACCGCGATACTGACGCCGCGATAGGCTGATAAGGCTTCGAATGCCTCACCAAACGCGATAGCCATACTTATCGCACGTCCTTTATCACCGTCTGAAAAATTATTTAAATCTGCACCTGCTGAAAAGAACTTTTCCCCATCGCCATGGATAATTAAGGCATAAACATCATCATTGGCATTGAGGTCAGTGACCAGTTGCTTGAGCGCTGGCAGACTGTCCATCGTCCAGGTATGGGCTGGTGGGTTATTCAGTGTGACGGTAGCAATATGGCCGTCAATTGAGAGCTTTAAATTGGTATAATCGGTCATGGAACTTCCTTGTTATTATCTTTCTATAAAATGACTTTATTCAAAACGCTTAATAAAGCAGTTTTATAATATTGTTGGGCTAGCGTAACTGACTCAACGCATCATCTTGCATAAGCTGGCGCGAGACAATCACCCGCATAATCTCATTGGTGCCTTCTAAAATCTGATGCACGCGCAAGTCTCGTACATGGCGCTCAAGCGGATATTCATTGAGATAGCCATAACCACCATGCAGCTGTAAAGCTTCATTGGCAACATCAAAACAAAGATCAGTAGACAGACGCTTTGCCATGGCACAGTAGGTAGAGGCTTGCGCGTCATTATTATCGATTTTGCTAGCCGCTAAATACAGCATTTGCCTTGCAGTAATGGTTTGGGTGAGCATATCAGCAAGTTTAAACTGTACTGACTGTAAGCTGGCAATCGGGCTGCCAAACTGGCTACGCTCCTGCACGTAATTGGTCGCGGTCTCAAGTGCTGACTGCGCTGTACCAACTGCACAGATACCGATATTAATACGACCGCCATCTAAGCCTTTCATCGCAATACGAAAGCCTTGACCTTCCTCGCCGATGAGATTTTCTGCTGGTACTTTAACATTTTTAAAACTAATCGTTCGCGTTGGTTGCGCTTTCCAGCCCATTTTATGCTCGTTTTTGCCATACTCAATACCATCGCTGTGGGCATCTACCACAAATGCCGAGATCCCTTTTGGCCCTGCAGCACCGGTACGTGCCATGACCACTAACACATCGGTTGAACCGGCCCCTGATATAAAAGTTTTCTCGCCATTAAGCACATAATAGTCGCTTTGCTTGTCGGCTTTGGTACGTAATGAAGCCGCATCAGAACCGGCATTCGGCTCTGTTAAGCAGTAACTACCAAGCCATTCACCACTGACCATATTGGGCAAATACTTTTTACAAAGTGCATCGCTACCATATTCCCCGATCATCCAGCTCGCCATGTTATGAATACTCATATAAGCGGCAACGGCGGTATCACCCCAAGCCAGCTCCTCAAACACCATGGCAGAATCTAAGCGTGGTAGCCCTAAGCCATCATATTCTGAATTGGTATATAAGCCCAAAAACCCAAGCTCGCCGGTTTTTTTGATGACATCGACTGGAAAGTGCGAAGTACGATCCCATTCAGCCGCGTTGGGCTTTAACTCTTTTTGCGCAAACTGTCTGGCAGTTTGGCGAAAGGCGATTTGGTCTTCGGTCAATGAAAAATCCATAGGGTCATCCTTGTGCATATATAGCAAATATGGGAAAAAAGGTTATAAACCGTCAGTCTACCGTGGTTTAAACCGTGCTGGTTATACAGTATAGCAGCGCTATAACGACAATCATAAATCATGCTTTTGCTAAAAAATACTGAGCAAGAGTGTCGCTATATTGCTTGGACGCTGCAAATATAGTCGATTGACGACTACATTGAAATAGTAGTATTGACGCTGCGGCTTGCCTCGTCATCAAACCAGCGGGCAGTGACCGTTTTGGTTTGGGTATAGAACTGTACTGCCTGCTTACCATAAGGACCCAAATCGCCAAGCTTACTGGCACGTGAGCCTGAGAATGAGAACATCGGTAGTGGCACAGGAATTGGCAAGTTAATGCCGATTTGACCGACCATAATATCTTGTTGAAATTTATGCGCAGCAGCGCCTGACTGAGTGAAGATAGCCGTACCATTACCATTTGGATTGGCATTAAGCAGCTCAATCGCTTCATCAAGGTCAGCTGCACGCATGATACACAGTACTGGGCCAAAGATTTCTTGCTGATAAATTTGCATATCCGCGGTGACGTTATCAAAGATAGTCGGCCCTACAAAGTTGCCCTTCTCAAACCCTTCAACCGTGATGCCGCGACCATCAAGAAGTAGACTGGCGCCCTCTTCTACCCCCGTACCAATCAGATGCTCGACACGCGCTTTTGCGGCAGGTGAAATGAGCGGACCTAAATCCTTGTCGTTTTTGCCTGCTGAAACCACTAAGCCTTCTGCTTTGGCTTTGATATCGTCAATCCATTCACCTGCTTCACCCACTAGCACCACGACCGACAGCGCCATACAACGTTGACCGGCTGCACCAAAGGCGGCACCCGCTAGCTGATTGAGCGTTTGTTCTTTATTGGCATCAGGTAGGATAACGCCATGGTTTTTCGCACCCATCATACACTGGGCACGTTTGCCAGATTGACTAGCGCGCTCATAGACATGCTTGCCGACGTTGGTTGAGCCAACGAATGAAACTGCTTTGATATCTGGATGATCGCAAATGGCATCAACGGTTGCTTTACCGCCGTGCACGACGTTTAACACGCCTTCAGGGACGCCAGCTTCAACTGCCAACTCAACCAAACGCATGGTTACCATCGGATCTTGTTCAGAAGGTTTAAGGACAAAGGTGTTACCCGTCGCAATCGCCATTGGGAACATCCATAGTGGAATCATCGCGGGAAAGTTAAATGGCGTGATACCAGCGCAAACGCCAAGTGGCTGCCAGATACTATAGGTGTCGACGCCTGTTGCGACGTTTTCAACAAAGTCACCAATCTGCAAGTTAGCAATGCCCGCTGCATGCTCAACAACTTCTAAACCACGAAATACATCACCGCGCGCATCAGCAATGGTTTTTCCCTGCTCTGCGGTTAAGATTTCTGCCAGCTCATCCATATGCTCGCGAATCAGTTCTTGATACTTTAAAAAAATACGCGCACGTGTGGTGATAGGCGTTTTACGCCATGTCTGAAACGCTTTTTGGGCGGCAGCGACGGCTTGATTGATTTCATCGTCAGTCGTTTGCGGAACTTTGGCAATAACTTCTTGGGTGGCGGGATCAGTGATGTCAATCCATTCGCTGGTATTAGAATCAACAAATTGACCATCGATAAGCTGCTGAACGTGATGCATAAGATATCCTTATCTTGTTTGTTTGCTCACCATTTAATGGTGTGCCAGTATTTATAAAAAAGTATTCATACAAAAATATTGTTAAAAGAGATAAAAAAACTGTCCGTTATTAACCTTTAAATGTTATTTTAAAATGATTTATTTCGTATCGTTATTGACTATAGCAATAAATCAATTTTAGGGTCAAGCGCTTTATCAAACTTTTATTTGCGATAGTCGCCATCTATAAAATTTATCAGTCTAAAAACCAAAAAGCCCATGATGGTACATGAGCTTTTCCCGATATTAAGATGACTGAATTTTTTCAATTAACACGCTATTAGATTAATAATCTTTCATCGATTTTTTAATCGCATCAATCGCCGTTGGATTGTCAAGCGTTGACATATCGCCCGTTTCATTACCTTCCGCTAAAGCACGGATAGCGCGGCGTAAGATTTTGCCAGAGCGCGTTTTGGGTAATGCTTGCGGGAAATAAATCGCCGCTGGACGAGCGATACCGCCCAAGGATTTTACTACCGCACCAATCACTTGCTGCTCAATACGGAAACGGTTTTCTGTCGTCGCCACTTGCTCATGGTCTTTTAGCACACAAAAAGCAATCGGCAACTCGCCTTTTAATTGATCTTTGATACCCACGACCGCACATTCAGCCATCTCTGGATGGGTACTGATGGCTTCTTCAATCTCTTGCGTGCCAATACGATGACCGGCGACATTAATCACATCATCGGTGCGTCCTAAGATATAAAAATAACCGTCGTCGTCGGTCACTGCATAGTCTGATGTAGAGTAGTGCTTGCCATCAAACAGACCAAAATAGCTGCTGATAAAGCGCTCGTCATTACGCCATACAGTCGTGAGACAACCAGGCGGCAGTGGAGCGCGAATGGCGAGTAAGCCCTTTTCACCAGCTTTACAAAGCTCGCCGGTTTCTTCATTGATGACGTGGGCATCATAGCCATACATCGGATAACCGGGCGAGCCTTGTTTGTGCGGTTTATGATTAAATTTGGGTGTATTGCTCAAAATTGGCCAGCCAGACTCTGTCTGCCAATAATGATCTAAAATCGGCACCCCTAAATGCTTGGTCAACCAATTGGCCGTTGATTCATCGAGTGGCTCACCTGCCAAAAAGAATGATTTAAGGCTAGAGACATCATAGCGCGTCATCCACGTTTCATCTTGTTTTTTCAGCATACGCACACCCGTCGGTGCGGTAAATAAAATATTCACCTTGTTTGCTTCGACAATCCGCCACCAAATACCTGGGTTTGGACGATGTGGCAAGCCCTCATACATAACACTGGTCATGCCAGCGAGCAATGGCGCATAAATGGTATAAGAATGCCCAACTGCCCAGCCGATATCTGATATCGCCCAAAAAGTTTCGCCAGCTTTGCCATCATAGATATAATCTATCGACGTCGTTAGCGCCACTGCATGACCGCCGGTATCGCGCTGCACACCCTTTGGCGTCCCAGTGGTGCCTGAAGTATACAGAAGATACGACGGCGTATTGGACTCTAACCAAACTGGCTCAACAATAGCATTGGCCTCACAACTGATACGGCGCTGGGCTGCATAATCGACATCGATAGATTTTGGCTCGAACGGTAATACACCACGATTGACCACTAGTACATGCTCGGGCTTGATTGTCGCTTGCTCAACACCTTGATTAACGAGGCTTTTATAATTAATCACTTTACCGCCGCGTAGACCTGCATCGACAGTGATGACCATTTTTGCCTCAGCATCATCCATACGGATGGCCAAGTTATGGGCTGCAAAGCCACCAAACACCACCGAATGCACCGCACCGATACGCGCACAGGCGAGCATGGCATAAGCCGCTTCTAAAATCATCGGCATATAAATGATGACGCGATCGCCCTTCTCGATACCATGACGCTGTAGCACATCGGCGAAGTAATTTACTTCTTTATAAAGGTCGTTATAAGTCAGGCGCCGCTTAGTATAATCAGTATAAAGCTCAACGTTATTGCCCAAATCATTAAAAGCATCAACTACGGCAGGAAAAGTTTCGATTAACTCTTGGTTAATTTCAGAGGATAGCCAAATAAAGGCATCTTGCTCAGCGCGCTCTGCAAGATGGCGATCGACACAGTTGTAGCAAAGATTGGTTTCACCGCCGACGAACCATTTGGCAAATGGCAGATTGCTGTCATCAAGGGTTTGCTCAGGCTCTTTGTGCCAATAAATCCGCTTGGCTTGCTCCGCCCAAAACTGCTCGCGATTATCAATAGAGGATTGATAAATATCGGCAAAGCTTTGCGCGCTATCAAATGATGGGTGAGAATCTTGGCTAGAGGATTGAGTAAGGTTTTGATTATTATTGTGATTTATAGCTGGCTGGCTGGTTTGTTGAGAATTTCGACGAATGGCTTGCTCGTTCATAATGGCTGTCCTTAGCGTAAACGATGGGTAATGCTGTACGTTTTTATAAAAAACAAGGTTATAAGAAGCGATGTTATAAAAAGCGCTTTTATAAGAAATTATTTTATAATATGACGCTTTATAAGATACGCTCTTATTCAATACTATCATAATATAAAACTGGCTGTCCCTGCCAAAACTGAAAAACCGATACGTTATGTATCGGTTTAAAATGTAGCAGAGCTAGGGATAAAGGTCAACTACTACGCATGTCAGCCATTTGATATTTTGCTTAACGCAAGCGTTTTAAACAACTGACTATTTAATGAAGTCTTATTTCTGCTCATCGTACATTTCGCGCATGACTTTTTTATCATGTTTACCAACCGAGGTTTTTGGCAGCTCATCGACAAACTTAAACTGACTTGGCACGCCGTATTTAGGAATAATTCCCCGCGCTACCGCCTGTTCGGCAAGCGCTTTGATGTCATCGGCGTTAGTATCTTGACAGGCAGGTTTGAGTACAATCAAAGCTAGCGGACGCTCGCCCCATTGTTTATCACGGATACCAATCACCGATACGTCAGCGACTGCGGGATGCAAGGATAAAATCGTTTCAATCTCTAATGACGATATCCACTCGCCGCCTGACTTGATGACGTCTTTTAAACGATCGGTGATTTTAATATAACCATCAGGACGCATATAGGCGATATCTTGGGTATGCATATAGCCATTTTCCCACAGCTCTTTACCAGCATCGTCATTTTTCAGATAGCTTTGTGTTAGCCAAGGCGCGCGCAGCACCAACTCGCCGGTATTGTCTTTGCCCGTACCGACGGACTCATTATCAGTATTCCATATTTGAGCGTCCACCATCAGTACTGGCTTACCCGTCATACAGCGGCGAGCGATATCTTCGTCCTCAGACATCTCAGGCTCATTTAGGCTAAATTCTGTCAAGCTAATAAGCGGTGCAGTCTCAGACATGCCATAACCAGTATAAACCTCAATATCTTGCGCTAATGCTGCTCTTGCTAGGCCTTCCGTCAGTTTCGAACCACCGATAATCATTTTTAAACCATTAAAACTGGCATCGCGCTCTTGCGCTTCTTTGAGTACCATCTGCAAAATCGTTGGTACGCAGTGGGTGATACTGACCTTTTCATTGATAATCAAATCCATCAAGGCATCAGGCGCGTAACGTCCGGGATAGACTTGTTTTAAACCAACCATTGTGGCGGTAAACGGGAAGCCCCACGCATGAACGTGGAACATTGGCGTCATCGGCATATAAACATCGCCGTAACTGACGCCTTGTTTATTGGGCAGCATACCCAAGGTCGCGGCTTCCGTCAGACTGTGCAAGACCAGTTGGCGGTGGCTAAAGAACACCCCTTTTGGATCGCCTGTTGTACCTGAAGTATAAAAAGTCGTGGCAATAGTGTTTTCATCAAAATCTGGGAAATCAAACTCGCTACTGGCGGCCTCTAACAATGCTTCATACTCTCCAGTGACGCGATTTTGATTACCGCCAAAGACGCCTTCATGTGACACGCCATTGTCATCAAGCCAAATAATATGCTCAATGCTAGAGTTTTCAAACTGATAGTCTTTCACCAATGGCGCAAACTCAGAGTTTAGTAGCAATACTTTTGGCTTAGCGTGGTTGATGGTATAGAGGATTTTTTCAGGTGACAGGCGGATATTGACGGTTTGCAAAATATATTCTGACATCGGTACGGCGAAATACGATTCTAAATAGCGATGACTGTCCCAATCCATCACCGCAATCACATCACCGGCATCAAGATTTAGGTCGGCTAAAACATTAGCTAAACGATTGATACGCTCAAACAACTCTTTATAAGTGAGGCGTTTTTTATCGGCATAAATAATTTCTTGCTCTAGCGACACCGTTTTGGCACGGTTTAAGAGTTGCTTGACGATTAAGGGATAATCGTAGGCTGACGGCGCACTATGATAAATATTTGACATAAATTTGACTTCCTTGTGGGTGATTTTAATTATCTTAAAGCACTTTTAATAAGGTTTAAGAAACATATAAAAAAAGAGCGTTTTTATCGGTATACGCGTGGCTGTAATGGATGGCAATACTTATCGTCATTCTTGATAAGCTCTATCGATAGTAAGAAAAAACCTAGGCCATGTAAAGCCTGCTTGCGTAAGTCGCTGACGACTATAGGTTCTTTGATTGACGTTTAAATACTTAGGTTATTGTGTTATGGCAAGTTAGGTTATAGGGTCGAGTGAGGTTAAAAGTGTATGTTAAAGGGTAGTAAAAATCTATATTACTCCGCGCGAGCCACTGTTTTGACCATCCCAATGCTAGCGACCAATAGAGCCAGCACTTGTACAAACAATAATAACCAAATCGTCAGCGACCATTGTCCACGCGCGTAAGCAATGCCGCAGAGCCACGCGCCCATCGTGCCGCCCGCGTAATAGCCCATATAATATAAGCCTGAGGCCAATGAGCGTCCTTTTTTGACATTGACCGCAATATAGCTGATGGTGGCCGCTTGGGTAATAAAGACGCCGCTAGACATGATGGCAAGCCCCAGTACGATGCCCCAAAGCGGCGTCACGAGCGTTAAGAGCACGCCAAACATCGAGATAATAACTGCCACGCGAACCGTACGCGCTGAACCAAAGCGGCGCAGCAACGTCGTCGATAATGGGGTGATGACAACGCCAATTAAATACACCGCAAAAATATTGGCAAGCGCACCTGTGCTTAATTCATAAGGTGTATCGGCCAAATGCAGATTAATAAAGGTAAAACAGCCAACCAACGAGAACAACACGCAAGCACCAAGCAAACAGGAAGTGACAACATAGCGATTGACCAAATGCTCACCGAGGGTCTGCATGGCTGAGCGAAATTTGGGATTAGCAACGAAGTGCCGTGATGCGGGCAGCATTTTACCCACCCACAGCGCCCCGATCAGCGTCATACCTGCCATCACATAGTAGCCTGCGCGCCAACCAATAAGTTCGTGCAAGTGCCCAAGTAAAAAGCGCCCCATAAAGCCGCCGAGCACCGACCCTGACACATAAAACGACATCAGCTCAGTGAGCGCCCGTCCCTCAAACTCTTCGCCGATATAAGCAATCGTCACCACCGTAATACCGGGCACAGACAATCCCTGCATAAAGCGCCACATGCCCATCCAGCCGATATTCGGACTTTGGGCAATTAACGCAGTGGGTATCGCTAAAAACAATAACGCCCCAACGATAAATGACTTGCGTCCTACTGCATCAGACAGCATGCCCAAAAATGGTGACATGATAGCAATTGCCAATATGGTGGCACCAACAATCATGCCCGCCTGCACCTCAGTTGCGGTGAAATCCATCATCAAGACCGGTAAAATAGCTTGAATAGAATAGACCTGCAAAAAAGCAAACATCCCAATCAAGCCAATCGTCAGCTTAAGTACCCATGAAGGCGCGGCAAAGGGTGTGTTCATACGGCGATTGCTGACGCTATTATCTTGGCTAATACCAGCGGCTTTGCCATTAACATCGCTATCATTATTTATACTGTTATTTATATGATTGTTCAAAGTATGACTTACTATATTGAGTGCTTTTTTAGCTAGAGCTGACTTTTGTGCTGGCTCGTACTAAATGACGCATGGGTGATAGAAATAAGTGGTAGCAATTACATCATGCCTAGCATAAAACTTATAACTGACTATAAAAAAAAGATGGCTGCTTGGTGATTTTATCACAGCAAATACCAGACTCAGGTTTCGGTATGTTATTCACGCCAGCTTTTTAAATACCGCTTTATAAAAGCCGTTTTAGCACTGTAGAGGTGACTGTTATTTTTGACAGCGAATAGATTACTGTCTACTATTATTTTGCTTTGCTATTAAAACCAACTATCATCTAACAGACCCTTTATCATGTTAAACAACCCTTTTTATCTAAGATTGATTGCCCTAACCGGCACACTGATTATTTCTGTGAATATGGCAGCAGTCGCAGCACAACCAACAGACTCAATTCAAACCTTTTCAATTAAAGAGCAATCAACCATTACCTTACCAACTACAGCAACCAAAGCGACTTCAAACGAAATATTATTAACCCCTGCATCATTAGCCAAAGTGCCTGCAAGTAAAGCAACTTTAACCACCACAACATTTACAGCCTCCAGATCAAACTGTATCGCTGATAGTGTCATTACCGCAGCTGAGCTATCAGCTACGCGTGATAATGGTCCTCTTACGGTGGCAAGTAAAGCCATTCCTCGTCAGTTAGCAAATGGCTTTGGCGGCGGCACCATTCATTATCCTACCAATGCTGGAGACTGCGGCCTGTTAGGCGGCATCGCAGTGATTCCCGGTTATGTGTCTTATGAAGCATCGATTAAATGGTGGGGTCCGCGTCTGGCATCTTGGGGATTTGTGGTGATTACTATCGACACTAACTCTATTTATGATGATCCAAATAGCCGTGCAACGCAATTGAGCGCCGCCCTCGATCATATTGTGAGCGATAGTACGGTAGGTGCGCAAATAGATAGCACACGTTTGGGCGCCATCGGTTGGTCGATGGGCGGTGGTGGCGCGCTGCAGTTAGCAACCCAGCGCAGTGACGTTCGCGCCATTATCACGCAAACGCCTTATCATGATAAAGACTACGGCATTATGGACACGCCCGCGTTATTTATTACCTGCCAAAATGACCGCATTGCCTCTAATAAGAAGTACAGCAGTGCGTTTTATAATCATGCTGCTGGGCCAAAAATGAAGATTGAAATAAAAAACGGCAGCCACTTTTGTCCAAGCTATCGTTTTAATGAGATATTACTCAGCAAACCGGGTATTGCTTGGATGCATCGCTACATCAATGGTGATACTCGCTTCGATAAATTTTTATGCAATAACGAAAACTATGGCAACAGCCCTCGTATATCCGCTTACCATTATAAAGATTGTGGATAAGCACTGCTCTTAAATTGCCTTGTATTTAATACTTTTTCTCCTTCATCTTTTTCAAACTTACATATTTATAGTCCTGATATCCCTTTGCTTACAGACTTTGCATGCTTAAAAAACCATAATCAAAAACTATGCATATTTATTGCTATGACTAACAATTAAAAAAACTCATAAAATAATGATTAAGGAAGAATATTAATGACCGATAAAATACATGATTTAGGCGCAGGATTTTGGAATATTCGCGGTACGTTTCGCATAGGCGGCGTCCTTAATATAGGTACTCAATGCTCACTGATTAAGTTAAATTCAGGGCGTTTTATCTTTTTAGATAGCTATAAGCTTACTGGCGACGTACGCGATGAGGTAATGACCTTAACCAATAATGGGCAAGATGTTGAAGCTGTGCTCAACGTCCATCCCTTTCATACGATTCACTGCGCGCAGATGGCAAAAGATTTCCCGCAAGCGACTTTTTATGGCAGTCGCCGTCATCATAAAAAAATCCCTGAGGTGCAATGGGCAGACGATTTGGTCGAAAGCGAGGCCGTCGCCAAGCGTTATCCTGAGCTAAAGTTTTCTATGTCAGAAGGCATTCACTATATCTCACCCAATGAGATGATTCATGCAGGGTCGCTGTTGGCCTTTCATCCGGCCAGTAAAAGCCTGCACGTCGATGACACCTTTATGAGTCCGCCAACCAAGCTCCTAGAAGCGGTGTTGCCTGAGCTGCTATTGCACCCAACGACCAAAAAAGCGCTCAAAGATGAGCCTGATGCTGGCAAGCAATATTGTGATTGGGCGACCAATTTGGCACATGAATGGCGAGAAGTGCGTAATTTTTGCGCCGCGCATTCTTATTTGGTGAAGTTTAAGGAAGGCGAGTTTGAAAAAGCCTTATTAAAAGCCATCGATAAAGCGCGTCCGAAGCTTGAAAACGCTTAGATGATTAGACGATTAGTTGCTTAAATCGAATGATTTAGAAATTGATAATAAAAAAGCTGCCTCGCTATGATGAACGAGGCAGCTTTTTTATTTTTGAGTGTCTATATCAGCTTTATTTTTTAGATGAGCGTTATTTTACCAGACTATTTAAGCCATTGAGGTTATTTCTATAAAACAATAGCTCAGCCAATTCTGACTCATTACTGATAATATCCGCTAAGGTATAGCGCTCAAGGACGTTGATAAAAGCGGTCAGCGCTTCAAAAAATACCTGCTTTAACTGACAGACGGGGCTGATGATACAGCCTGATTTGACCACCGCACTGGCCTCTTCATCGATAAGCGTCAAAGCCAAATCTTTAGCAACCCCGCTGTCGTCATTAATAACCGGACTATTCACCGTGCTATTAGTATTAACATCGGGTTTGGCAGTTACTAGTAAATCAGTCGAAAAACATTCAACCAAATTAAAATCTGGCTCAATTTGCTTAATCAATACGCCCAAATTGATATCCTTTGGCCGACAAGCCAAGCGAATACCGCCATTTTTACCGCGTACGCTGTCGATATAACCAAGCTGCCCCAGTTGGTGAATAATCTTGGTTAAATGACTTTTAGAGATATTGTAGCTGTTGGCAATGTCACTAATGTTTGCCAATAGATGCGGCTCAGGCTTAATCGCCAAATATATTAATGAGCGCAGCGCATAATCACTATAGTTGGTCAGTCGCATTTTTTGCGCTCCCCTGTTTGAGATGAATATTAACTTGACGTTGTAAAATAACGTTGATCACGTCAAAACCTTATTAACCAAATAAGCCATCTGGCCGTTGGCGTGCCAGCATCGGTAAATAACTGATGCAAAATAGTGCAAAACAAGCAATCCAAGCACCTTGCGCCGTCATAATCCATAATAAGTAATGGCTCATATCGACCAATGGTAAAAATACTCGACTGACAAACGTCAGCACCATCAGTGCAAACATAAGATTGACGATTTTGGGCGGTTGATGGATACTGCGACCTGTATGACCGAGCGATACCCGCGCCATCATTGCTACTGTCATCATACCCACGCCAGAGATGGATAATCCATGGACGGCGATACTGTGGCTGTAACCGAGCCATGGCTGTAGTGCGTATAACACAAAACTCAGACACATGCCTAAAAACGCGATATATAACGACCATAAGAGTGGTTTTTGCCAAATGCTGCGATGATACCAGCCCGCTAAGCGCACGATATTGACCACCGCGACCCCAAGGGCACTGATGGTCAGCAAGTATTTATTGGGGTAAAATAAATCAACGAGGAAAAAAACAAAGAAAAACAGTAAACTTGCGATATCTTGTGCTTTATTATTACGTACTGTGACTTCTTCTTTTTCGCCTTTAGCGTTTGGAATACTTAAACCACGCTCGATAAAGAACGGCACCACGCGACGACCGATGGTCAACACTAGGCCGATAATCAAGTAAAAACCTAAATAGATACCTAACTTGGTCAAGTTCATATTGGCGCTGATAATGCCCCAATAGCATAGCGCATTACCGAGTGTTAGAAGCGTAAGCTTGGCTAAAATACCCATCTGCTTATATTGCTTCACTTGTAGCACTGCCCGAGAAATCACAAATGCCATCCAGCCGACAAACAATAAATCAAATATCGCCGCGGCATATAGTAAGGCTGCCCCGCTACCAGCAACCGTGATACCGAGGCCGAAAGCTACCCAGCCCAAGCGTGCCAGCAACCAACACATAAAGATACCGAGCAGCTTATAACCATGTGGCATCATCACACCCGTCCAGGTTTTCACTGCGGTCAATAAGAAACCTGCCACGACTGCCAGCGCATAGCCATAAATCATTTCATGGCCATGCCAATACAGCGGATTTAGCGTTTGCGCATCGATATCCGCGTGTCCGGTAAACACAAACGCCCATAGAGTCATTGTGATAATGGCAAACAAAGCCGCGGCACTAAAAAATATCCGAAAGCTCAGGTTGAGAATAGGATGCGGCGAGCTTGGCGGTTTGGTAGGTAAATTGATTGATTGCATAACAGACTTCTTATAGTCAAAGTTAGAAGGTGTGCCTTAAAGATATATTTTAAATGAATGTTATACATAATACAACTGAAACTATATGACTGCTACGATGAATTAACGCACTTATTATATACAGCTTTGATTTATATAACGCGCTACACTAGATAACTTATATTATATTAATCTATATTCTATCACTTGTATGAAGAAACTGATATTAAAGAGCTGGTATTAAAGAGCTGCTACCAAATAAGTTATTGCAAATAAGTCAATGAAAACAACTGGCATTGGCTGATTTATGGCAGTATGAAATCGAATTTTAAACACTAAAATTTATAAATTAAGCGCTATAAACCAAACGTTAAAGCTGCCCATACCTTGATATTTGCTTTCATTATTACCATCATAAATAGTGACCACGGCTAATTTGACTACATAAATGGTCCACCTTGAGGAGAATGTCATGACAGAAGCACATGCACCAATTGAAAAACGTAAAATTGTTAATCGTTTTTTAACCTTACTGACCGAACAACAACCACAAATGTATTATGCCACGACATCAGAGGTCGCGCGCAGTATCCATACCATGATTAAAGAGCACACCAATCGCTTGACGGTAGAAGAGCAAGCCCTGACCCGCCGTATGTCTATTGAAGAAATCGAAGCGTTATTGGGTTTTCATACTAAGCAACATTAGAATAATCAACTTTTAGAGTAACGACATCATTAGTAAGAAAAAAGACCACCATCAAGGCGGTCTTTTCTATGTCGAGCGTTTAATTTATCTACCATGCCTAATTAGAATGGATACTCGCGTGGCTCATGTTGTACGGAAATCCAATGTAAAGTGGTAAATTCTTCTAATATCCATTCACCATTAAAGCGTCCGATACCAGAGTTTTTCTCGCCACCGAACGGCGCATTACTTTCATCATTGACCGAGATATCGTTGATATGGGTCATGCCCGCTTTGATACCGCGCGCAAAACGCAGACCTTTTTCCATATCTTGGGTAAAGACCGCACTCGATAGACCATACATAGAATCATTGGCAATCGACAGCGCATCATCTTCATCCTTGGCACGAATGATACCAACCACAGGGCCAAAAACTTCGTTACAGGATAAGTCCATCTCACGCGTCACTTCACTAAAGATATGCGGCGGCACCACCTGACCTTTAATCTCACCACTTAATAGCATCTTAGCGCCTTCTTCCTGCGCTTTAGCGATTTTTTCTTGTAGCGATTCGACTTGTTTTTTATTGATGATAGGGCCAACTGCGGTGTCTTCTTTGCTAGGGTCACCGACATTTAGGGTTTTTACGTGAGCTAGGAAACGCTCAACGAAATCATCATAAATCTCATCTTCGACAATTATACGATTAATCGCAATACAGATTTGTCCTTGGTGCAGGAATTTACCAAAGGCAGCCGCCTTCACTGCTTGCTCGATATCGGCATCTTTTAGCACCACAAATGGGCTATTACCACCAAGCTCAAGCGCCACTTGCTTGATATAATCGCCGCCGTTGGCAAGCTCGCCGATATGTTTGCCAACCGCCGTTGAACCAGTAAATGACACCAAGCTTGGAATATCGTGGGTGACAATCGCATCGCCAATCTCGCTGCCCGCGCCAACGACCACGCTCAGCAGCCCTTTTGGCAGACCCGCTTCTTCAAATATTTTTGCCAATAGCAGACCGCCGGTAATCGGCGTATCACTGGCAGGCTTGAGCACCACGGCATTACCCAAAGCTAACGCAGGCGCAATAGAACGCTGAGTTAAATGTAGAGGAAAGTTCCATGGGCTAATCACGGCAATCACGCCCATTGGCTCACGATAAATAAAGTTCTCTTTACCTGGCGTATTAGAAGGGCGAATTTCACCATGCACGCGGTTTGGGAAACTGGCAGCTTCAAGCGTAATCGCCCGTGCACTACCGAACTCGACCATGGCTTTGATACGGGTACTGCCCGACTCTTTAATTAACCAATTAACGATTTCTTCTTGACGCTCATCGAAGATATTGACGACTTTATATAATACCGCTGCACGCTGGGCTGGCGTTTGCTTCGCCCACTCTGCCTGTGCTTTGGTTGCTGCCTGAAAAGCTTCATCGAGCTGTTTATAGGTTGCCTGCTGAATCTCTACCAAGGTTTCGCCATTAAAAGGGTTGGTATCGGTATTGACGCTATCGTCTTGACCTTTTTGCCACGTACTGGCGATATATTGCAAATGAAAATCGCTATAGGCGCTTTGTTGAGTATGCTTAGTATCGGTTGACATAATTATCCTTATTTATTTTAAGTTTGTTTTTAAGAGCCATTCAATTAAAAGTATTTTCTAGATAGAAACTTATATAAAACTCTAGGCTGTATAAGTTGTGTCGGTTGTATCACTTTATAAACAGTCGGCATAACTATTGTGCAAAAAAACTTGCTACTGAGCGTTAATAAAAGGTTTCATTAATAAAAAGTTTCATTCATAAGTTGCGTTAATAAATAAAAGCCTTCTTACCAAACGTAACTTGCTAGACGACTGGTCTAATGCTAACATAGTAAGCACAAAAACAAGAATAATTTATCATTATGTATTGTTGAGAAAACGTAACGCTTAAAACTAGTATTAAAGAAGCGCTCTCAACCCTAGTTTCTATTTAACTGATTTCCATTTAACTGATTTCCATTTAACTGATTTCCATTTAACTGATTTCCATTTAACTGATTTCCATTCGATTACATAACCAAATAATACCCTAAGGAGAACATCCTCTTCATGTCCGATATTACCACTCCTATTCCATCCGATACGAAGGCGCATCTATTAGCAGTAGGTTATAAGCTCATCGCGCAAAAAGGCTTTACCGCTGTCGGTATCAAACAAATACTCGATACTGCCGGTGTACCTAAAGGCTCGTTTTATCATTACTTTGCTTCAAAAGAAGCTTTTGGTGAAGCCATCATCGAGCATTATTTTGCTAACTATAAAAAGCGCTTAGAGTCGATTGCAGCTGAAGATATTAGCGCGCAACAAAAGATTTATAACTATTTTCAAAACTGGTATGACACCCAGCAAAACGGCTGCGACCATGAAAAATGCTTGGTGGTTAAGCTCAGCGCTGAAGTGGCTGATATCTCAGAAACCATGCGTAAAGCCTTGTATGCAGGTTATCAGCAAACTATCAACTGGATTGCTGAGCAAATAAAAGCCGGCTGGGCAGATGGCACAATCCCTCACCCTGATAATATCGCCGCTGAGAGTATGGCTAAACGTTGGTACTTTGCTTGGTTAGGCGCCAGCTTAATCGCTAAAATCAGTCAAACCGATACACCATTGGCAGAAGTCTGGCTCATGACCACCTCGCAACTTGGTCGCTAAATATTATTCAGGATTTCCATGAGTAACCATTTAGACCGCTAACTGATAAAAGATGATTTTCAGTTATACGATAGTTTTGTAAAATTCATAATAAAATACTAGACGACCGGTCTAATTGATGTAAAATACGCTCAAACAGCAAAAGTTACTACGATCTATATTTTGCGCTCACAACCTATATACTTATTAAAACTCACCTTACAACTTCTCATTAGCAACTAGGAATTTTATGAATAACTTTCAATACTACAATCCCGTTCGCATCGTCTTTGGCGAAGGTCAAATCAAAAAATTATCAGAACTGGTGCCAACCGATGCACGCGTATTAATCACTTACGGCGGTGGTTCAGCGCAGCGTACTGGTACCTTAGATGAAGTAAAAAATGCACTCGCTGCTAACGGCAACCGTGAAGTATTTGAGTTTGGCGGTATTGAAGCCAATCCAGAATTTACCACGCTGCTAAAAGCTGCTGACATGGTCAATAAACATAATATTGATTTCTTATTAGCAGTGGGCGGCGGTTCAGTTATCGATGGTAGTAAGTTTGTCGCCCTTGTGTCTTCATTAACTGAAGAAGGCAGCACAGATGGGACGGTTTCTCGTGAAAAAGCATGGGACGCATTGACCAGTTATTGCAAAAACATCGATTCAGCGATTGATTTAGGCGCAGTATTGACCATTCCAGCGACCGGTTCTGAGATGAACTCTGGCGGCGTAATTAACTATAGCGAACGTCAAGCAAAACTACCTTTTGGTAACCCGCTTACCTTCCCTAAATTCTCAATTTTGGACCCTACCAAAACCTTGACATTACCTGAGCGCCAAGTGATGAACGGTGTCGCTGACGCCTTTGTTCACGTCATGGAGCAGTACCTTACCTATCCTATTAATGCCAAAGTGCAAGATGCCTTTTCTGAGAGTTTATTAAAAATTCTTATCGAAGAAGGTAAAGCGGTCAAGGCCGACCCAGAGAATTTAGAAACGCGTAAAAACATCATGTGGACAGCAACCATGGCATTAAATGGTCTGATTGGTACGGGCGTGCCACAAGATTGGACGACGCATATGATTGGTCATGAATTGACTTCTCTACACGCGATTGACCATGCTCGCACGCTCACGATTGTACTGCCGTCAGTCATGCGTGAGCTTAAAGACAGTAAAAAAGACAAATTGCTCCAATATGCGCGTAACGTTTGGAACATTACAGATACAGATTTAGACGACGATACCATCATCGAAACTGCTATTGTGCATACTGAGAACTTCTTCCGCGAGCTTGGCTTGCCAGTGAGCTTAGAAGATGCTGAGTTAGATAAGTCGGCGATTGACCCTATCATTAAGCAACTTGAAGCACACAAAATGGTGAAATTGGGCGAACATGGTAAAAATGATTTAGTCGTATCACGCCGCATCTTAGAGCGCGCCGTGACGAGCAAAGCCTAATCATTTAAAGTCTTAACATCGTAACTTGCTATTTTCACGATAATCGGTAGCCATCCACCTTGTTATGGCTACTGACTTTAAGAATTTTAAAACGTTAAAAAACCAATAATACGCCAATCTCAACTTATCGTAGGCCTTTGATTTTTATAGAATTTAAAATCTTAATTGTTTTAACTGAAATTTTAAAAACTAAGTAAACCAATACCTTAGAAAAATAAGTTGAGAGTGGGGTAATAATGACAACCAACAACTAGAATAAGGAGCTTTAGCATGAGCTTTAATGAACAACAAAACCAACAACAAAACCGTCAAATCAAACTTGCCAGCCGCCCGAATGGCGCCCCAACCAAAGATAACTTTGAGCTGACCACCAGCGACATCCCAACACCTAACGACAAGCAAATGCTACTGCGCACGGTCTACATGTCGCTTGATCCATACATGCGCGGACGTATGAGCGCGTCAAAAAGCTATGCTGACCCACTAGAAGTCGGCGATGTGATGCTTGGCGGTACGGTCGCCCAAGTGGTCGAATCTAATATCGATAAATTTGCCGTTGGTGATTTGGTGGTATCAAATTCAGGCTGGCAGGATTATAGCGTCAGTGATGGTGAAGGCGTGCTAAAACTTGATAAGAATATGTCCAACCCATCTTATGGTTTGGGTGTCCTTGGTATGCCAGGCTTTACCGGATATATGGGTTTGACCGATATCGGTAAACCAAAACAAGGCGAAACCTTAGTCGTCGCAGCAGCAACTGGTCCTGTGGGCGCAACCGTCGGACAAGTCGGTAAGCATTTAGGCTTACGTACCGTTGGTGTGGCAGGCGGTGCGGAAAAATGCGCTTATGCGGTCGAAGAGCTGGGCTTTGATATTTGTATTGACCATAAAGCCGACGACTTTGCCGAACAGCTGAAAAACGCTTGCCCAGATGGTATCGACATCTATTATGAAAACGTTGGTGGTAAAGTACTCGATGGTGTATTGCCATTACTAAATGCCCATGCGCGTATCCCAGTGTGCGGCCTAGTGTCACAATATAATGCGACTGAACTTCCTGATGGCAAAGACCGTCTCGGTATGCTGATGGGTCTTATCCTGAGCCAACGTCTGACTATCAAAGGTTTTATTATCTTTGAAGAGTACGGCGATCATTTCCCAGAGTTCTTAAAAACCATGGGTGAATGGGTTGAATCGGGTAAAGTTAAAACCAAAGAGCATATCGTCGATGGCTTAGCACAAGCGCCGCAAGCTTTCTTTGACATGTTAGACGGTAAGAACTTCGGTAAAACCGTGGTTAAAGTTGCCGACGTTCAGTAATGGTTATTTTAAATATAGTCAAGGAATTTTAGAATCGCTACAAGGTGACCGACCGCAGATAGTACATTGAGTACATCTAGGGTGGGCAACACCGTAGCGGTTTAAAAGTGCTGTGACTATAGCGCAACGCTAAGAGCAACAGAATCTCTCAGCAATACTTAACGATGAATACCAACAAGCGTCAATACCAATATCAATAATAAATAAGGACAATTATGAATATTTTAATGGTACTAACCTCACACGATAAATTAGGCGATACTGGCAAAAAGACGGGGTTTTGGCTCGAAGAATTTGCCGCCCCTTACTATGCTTTTTTAGATGCTGGCGTCAATATTACCTTAGCCTCTCCTGCTGGCGGTCAACCACCACTCGATCCGAGTAGCGATACGGAAGACGCGCAAACCAAAGACACCAAACGCTTTAAAGAAGACAAAGAGGCGCAAGAGCGTCTTGCCAATACCAAAAAGCTTGCCGACGTAAAAGCCGAAGACTTCGATTCTGTCTTTTATCCGGGCGGTCATGGTCCATTATGGGATTTGGCAGTCGATAAAAATTCTATCGATTTAATTGAAAGCTTTGTTAAGCAAGACAAGCCGATTGCTTTTGTTTGTCACGCTCCTGCAGCGCTGAAAAACGTCAAAATCGACGGTGAGTATTTGGTCAAAGGTAAAAAAGTTACTGGTTTTACCAATACCGAAGAAGAAGGCGTACAGCTCACTGACGTCGTACCTTTCTTATTGGAAGACGTTTTAAAAGCCAATGGCGGTGACTATCAAAAAGGCGCAGATTGGGAATCTTATGTCGTCGAAGACGGTCTATTGATTACCGGCCAAAACCCAGCCTCATCAGAAGAAGCTGCCAAACGCTTACTGGCTAAACTGAACGCTTAATATAAAATACCGCAACAAGGCTGACATCATGATTCGCTTACATCATCTTAATCAATCACGCTCACTACGTACGCTATGGCTACTAGAAGAATTGGGGCAACCTTATGAAATCATTAGCCATCAGCGCGATGCCAACACGCATCTAGCACCTGGTAGCCTAAAAGCAATTCATCCACTCGGTAAATCTCCGGTTATTGAGATGGATGGCGAGCTTTATGCCGAATCTGGGGCGATTACTGAGCTATTGATTGAGCGTTTTGCGCCAGAGCAATTACGCCCTGCGACCGACAGCACTGATTATGGTCATTACTTGCAGTGGATTCACTTTGCTGAAAGCTCGCTGATGTTGCCGTTATTGCTTGAGCTGTTTACCACTAAAGCAGGCGTTGGCGATAATGCGTTTTTAACCGGTTATATCGCTCAAGAAAAGCACAAACTCCTGAGCTATTTAGATAATGAGGTGAAAGACAAAACATTTATCGTCGGCAACAAACTCAGTGGTGCAGACTTCATGCTGTCGTTTGATTTAATCATGCTCGCTAAACGCGGTGCGTTAGAAGACTACACTCATATCAAACAGTATGCTTTGCAACTGACGAGCATTGATAGCTACCAACGCGCCATGCGTTTGGAAGCCAACTATGATGACTCTATTAAGCGTTAAGTAAGACATTTTAATGGTTTAATATGAAAAAACAGCTCTTTATGAGCTGTTTTTTTTATGGCTAAGTTGATAAGGGCTTTAAAGGCAAAACTTTTGCTCAAGCCAGCTATTCATAAAGACATTATCAGGATCATACTCGCGGCGTATCTCCAAAAAGCGATTGAGCTTAGGATATAAGCTTTGCAGCTCTATACGGCTCAATTTATTCACTTTACCCCAGTGCGGGCGACCCTGCCATTTTTTCATATACTCGTACAGCCATTTAAACAATGGCTCACAGTCCATACCTTTATAAACGTGGAACGATAATACCGCGCAATCCTCTCCCTGCGTAGGACTGAGCATGCCCGTCTCGCCTTTATGCGTGCGCACCTCAATAGGAAAGTGCGAGCCTTTATTGTCGTTTAATAAAATATGATTGACCTCTGAGATACATTCATCAAAGTCAGATAACTTGATAAAATACTCAGATTCATTAAATTTGACGCCGCGCGGTGTCGGAAACACCTCGTAGCTGTAACCTTCACGCTTGGTATTAGGAATAGAGCTTGCTGATATTTCACTGACCTTTTTGGTCAGCGACGGTTTCATACGAGCCAGCTCACACAGTACATAAAAAGCACCATTTAAAGTGACTACGCTGTCAAAATGATCTTTGAGTTTCTGCGTGCCCGTCATCGCTTTGGGTGCTATGACTGACAGCGTCTTTTGCTGAATCTTATTGGTGCCGGGAAACAAAAACCATTCTAGATGACGATGGCTGTGCGCGGTTTCATGAAAACGTGCCAACCCTTCTTCAAAATCTAAGACTTCGTTGGACTCTTTAAGTCCGTAGAGGTCAACCACCTTAAGCGTCAATTTGGTAAAAATACCAAGCATACCAAGGCTAGCATGTAAGGCATTACCCAACTCGTCAGTTTTCGGGTCGCCGCGATGATGGGTGTGCAGCTCGCCTTTACCATCGACCCATTCCCAGGTTACCACTTGATTGGCAATCGAGCCTAAAGTAATCCCTGTGCCATGAGTTGCGGTACTGGCAGCACCAGCAATGGTTTGCGCTTGCACATCACCCATGTTTTCTAACGCCAAACCATGCTCTTTGAGCGCTGCGCCAATTTCATATAAGTAAGTACCAGCATGTAAAGTGGCAAGCTTCGCCTCTTTATCGACTGAGATAAGACCGCGCATATTATGTAAACTGACGGCAATTTCTTCAGGTTTCGCGCAGCCACTAAAAGAATGCGCCGCGCCGGTGACTCTAACGCGCTTTTTATTTGCCCGTGCATTTTTCACAATCTCTTGTAGTTCTGCAACCGATGAAGGCGTGAGTTTTTGCTCAGGGGCAGCACGCTCGTACCCTACCCAATTTTGCCAATCATTGCTTCCTTGCCACTGCCTTAATGAAAACATTTGCCCTCTCCTCGGTAAGTTATCATGGTTTGCTGTTTTTTTACTTTGTTTGCTGGCCCTGTAGGCTGACCAGATTGTCGATAACAAATGAGTTCATTAAAATGTTCACACAGCTCGCCTGCTTTTGCATGGCGGCACCAAACCATATCGCCAATATTAAGACGCGGCATCTCATCATCATTGCCCGTTTTGCCAATTGCCATCGGCGTTTGTACTTCACCAAAACCTTCATCGTTTAATAGGGATAAATGTTTGGGATAATGAATGACCGGTGCTTTATCGGCCCCTGTCGCACCCGAGGCAATAAAGCCGCCACTATGACAGGTAATCACGCCTTTTTCTGGTTGACGCGTCACAGGCAGCACAAAGCCCGCGGCAGGCTGAAACTCATGCATGCTATCCATATAATCAAAATACGCCGGTTTATAATAGGCAGAACCGACCGTTATTTCGCTAACCTCAGGCTGGCTTGAGGTGAAATCCATACTGCCACTGCCACCCCCATTGACGAGCTTAAGCGTATAACCTTGTTTATCCAGATAGGCAACAATTGAGCGGCGGTGCTTACTCACTTGTTTTTGTGAGCGGCTTTTTAGTAAACGAATTGCAGGCGACAACACAGTTTTACCCGGTAAATGCTCGGGCAAACCCGCAATTTGTGCCTCATAGCCCATTGCCGCACTGATCTTAATATTGGGATATTTTTTGATATGCTGTAGTAGCTTTTTTACGTCTTTGATGCTCATTAATGCCGAACGCTTGGTACCGAAATACAGCTTGGGCAGCGGCATCGACATATTGATATCGAGACAAACATCAATAATGACATCGTGCGCTTTGGCAACTTCATTAAGCACATCCACATGCTCTGGGCGATCGATCATCCAAATCATGGTTGCGCCCTGTTTGGTAAAGTCAAAAGTTGCGGCGACACTTTTCGCATCTAAAGTTGGATAAGCGCAGAGAATATTATCAAAGCCATTTTCTAACAGATACACTGATTCGTCGGCCGCGTAAGACATCAGCCCGATAAAGTTAGGAGATTTGTCTTTAATGTAGTGCAGAACATCGATAGAGCGAATAGATTTGGTCGCCAAGCGTAGTTGAACAGACTTAGTTTTTTGGTTGACCAGTGTTATATTATGATCGAGCGCGTCCATATCGAGCCACGCACTCGGAGCTTTCGACGGAATAATGTGGGCAAAATCCATTTTACTTTCCTTGTAACGACCATTGAATACGACCTTATATTTCTTATAATACTGTTATTATGCCTCTAAAAAAGAGGATATATCAGCATCATAGTTTGTACCCAGAGCCTAGCTCAGTCAAGCGCCATATTTATAAAAAATCGACATTTGTTAAATCACATAAATAAGTTTAGCTAAGAAGACCTTCGAGCAAAAACTCTAAATAAAAGTGGAATTATTTATATCTTTAAGCATAAAAATAACTATGACGCTCTCACCTTTTTAAACTAAAAAAGTACAATCACTAAATAGTCTCAAATTGAAATCATGATAAAATAATGCAAACAGTCCTTTGACTGTTTTTTATTTTTTATAGCTACTAAATGAAGCACTTATGGCTCAATTTGATAATAGCTCGGATAATAGCTCGTCCAATTTTTGCTCGTCTAGGAATCCTACGATGTCACTTTATCTTTCTACTTTTAGCAGGTGGCGATAGACAATGAGCAATGAATACCAATTCAAACCGCACGAACAACCCTTTATGGTGGGTTCTCCCGCCACACCCGACCATCCTACGCGCCGCAAAGTATTTTATCTATTGATTGGTATTTTTATTGGCATCACCGCCAGCTTTCAAAATGGTTTATTGGTGGCAAATCTGACCCAAATCCAAGGTGAAATGGGCTTGACGCCAGTCGAAGGTGGCTGGATATCGGTCGCCTATAATATGACCAATGCTTGTATCACCGTGCTGCTATACAAAATCCGTCAGCAATTTGGTATGGCGCTCTTTAGCAAAATCACCCTGTTCTCACTGTTGGCGGCCACCAGTTTACAATGGTTAGTCAGTAGCCATCTCTTAGACACCAGCGCTATTATCATTGAGCCTTATTATCTAGAAATCATCGCCCGCGGCTTAAGTGGTATGGTTGCTAGTGCCATGACGGTATTGGCTATTTTTTATTGCCTGCAAGGTATGCCAACCGCCAAACGCATTAGCGGTCTGATTTTGGGGTTTGGCTTAGTACAATTTGGCATTCCTCTCTCAAGGATTATCTCGCCATATCTTGCGGTCGACGGCCAGCTTGAAACGCTATTTTTGTTTGAATTGGGCTTAACCCTGATTTGCTTTGCCCTGATTAATATCTTAGAGCTACCACCTGGCAATACCGAAAAAGTATTCGAAAAACTGGATTTTTTAAGCTTTGCGTTTTTTGCCAGCGGACTTGCAGCGTTGGCAGTCTTTTTGGTACAAGGGCGTATCCAGTGGTGGACGACGCCTTGGCTGAGCTATCCGCTCATCATCGCGGTGGTGACAATTAGCATCGCCTTATGGATTGAAACGCACCGTAAAAACCCAATGTTACAAGTGCGCTGGATGCGTAGCCGCAATATCATCGCTTTTACGATAACCGGCGCGGTGATGCGTATTTTATTATCCGAGCAAAATGTCGGTGCAGCTGGCTTACTGGCCAATTTGGGCTACGGAAATGATCAGTTGATTACCTTTTATGCGGTGATACTTGCCGCTAGCGTTCTGGCCTTGGTCATCAGTATTTTTAGGACCAATGCGATGGATTTACGCCGTCCAGTCATTTTCGCTGTCGCCCTGATTGCGGTTGGCGCCTGGCTAGATACAGATATTTCGCTAAATTCTGCCCCTTATATGTTTTATGTCAGTCAATTTATGATTGCCTTTGCTGCCGTCTATTTTATGGGTCCCATGGTTTTTGAAGGGATGTTTCGCGCTATCGCTAACGGCCCCGCTTACATTATTAGTTTTTCGGTTATTTTTAGCATCTCGCAGACCATTGGCGGACTTGCAGGCGCGGCAGCGATTCAAGCGTTTACCACCATACGTACACAGATACACTACGCTGATATGGTCAGCTCGCTTAATTTGGGCGATCCGGCCTTAATGGCACAAGTTGCAGGCGCAGGTCGTATGTTATCTACCCAAATCACGGATGCCAATCAAGCAAATGTCGCAGCGATGGGACAAGTATTGCAAGGCATTCAGCGCCAAGCGACTGTCGCCGCCTATGCTGATTTATTTTTTCTTATGGCAACTATCGCCTCCATCACAACGCTGATTTTATTACTAAATTACTTGTATCATCGCTACCATAAACGTAATCCATTGGCTAAAGAATTGGCAGCGATTGCAAAAATGCGCGAAGCAAAATAGCCCGAATAATTAAAGCATTTTCTTCATTTAAAAATGCCACTTAACATATTAATTAATGCAAAAAACTTATGATAACTATTCAAACTTTAGGAGCGCGGCATGAGTCAAGAAAAATCTGATGAGCTTAACCAAAACCCTAAGCCTGCCTCTGACGCGCTAACCAACGACAATCATGCTCCTGATGCAACAAATCATCCAAGTGCTGTGGTCAATATAGATAAATCAGCTAACGACAGGCTCGTAAATGATGAGAGTATTGTTAATGACGAGAGTACTGTTAATGATAATCTTACTGACAGTGATGAGTCGTCCATGCCGCCAAAGGAGCCGATTCCTAGCAGCGACGGCTGGTCGCCAAAGAAGAAATCTTATTTAAATTTAGGCATACTAATCGCCTTGATTGTGATTGGCGTGGCCTTAATTTTGTACGCTTGGAAGCTGCCGCCTTTTACTCCGACGATCCAGCAGACCAATAATGCCTTTATTAAAGGCCAAACCACCATTATCAGTCCGCAAGTATCTGGCTACGTGACTGAGGTGGCGGTTGAGGATTTTGCCAATGTTAAAGAAGGTGATTTATTAATCAAAATAGACGATCGTACTTTTAGGCAGCAGCTTGAGCAAGCGCAGGCAAACATTGAAATCGCTGTGACCAATCGCGCTAGTAATGCGCAGGATACAGGAACCAGCCAAGCGCAAATCGAAGCACGCGAGGCGGACTTATATAGTGCTAAAGTCAGCGTCGACAGTGCGCGTGAGGATGTCAAACGCTATCAAGGTTTAGACGCTATCGGCGCGGTCTCAAAGGCAGAAGTGGCGCATATCAAAGCGCAACTTGCAAAAGCGCAGGCCAACGTGCAACAAGCAGAAGCGAATTTACAAGTGGCTCGTGAGGCAAGCGAGAAGACCAGCGGTAGCCGCTCATCTTTAGATGCCAATATTAAGAGTGCAGAAGCCGGTGCTAAGCAAGCTCAGATTAATTTAGACAATACCGTTATTAAGGCACCAGAATCTGGGCAGCTGAGTCAAATCAGTGTCAAAGAGGGACAATACGTGAGCGCAGGTACGCAGCTGATGTATATCGTACCAAAAGGCGTATGGATTATTGCTAACTTTAAAGAAACGCAAGTAGCCAATATGCGTATCGGTGAGCCCGCTACCATTCATGTCGATGCCCTTGGCGGTGCCAAATTTAGTGGTCATGTCAGTAATATCTCGCCTGCAACGGGCAGCGAATTTAGTGCCGGCGCGGCCAATCCTGCGACGGGTAACTATATCAAAATTGCCCAGCGCGTTCCTGTTAGAATTGATTTAGACCAAAGCCAGCCTAACCTTGCGCAGTTACGTCCAGGTATGTCAGTGTCAGTGAATGTCGATACCAAAGCAAGAAGTTAATGCAAGAAATTAGGCTAAAAATCAGCGCAAAAAAAGCCTCTTTAAATGCCTAGCGTGTTAGGTTTAAAGAGGCTTTTTGATTTTTGCAATATCTTATTTTCAGTAGATTTTAGCTTAAATGAGCTAATTTTATGGTAACAAACGTTTGGTTGTCCATTTTGCCGCGTCGCCCGTGCCACTCTTATCTTGCGTATAAACAATGCGGTCATGCATACGATTGGCACGGCCTTGCCAAAACTCGATGCTCTCAATCGTAATCTCATAGCCACCCCAAAACTCAGGGGTTGGCACTTGACTGTCTGCTGGATAATCATTTTGCAACTGCTCAAACGTTTGCTCCATGACCTCGCGATTGGCAACTTCACCACTTTGCGGCTGGCTAACCCACGCGCCCACTTGACTATCATGCGGACGTTTTTGGAAATAAGCCGCGGATTTAGTAGCATCTATTTTAGCAATGCTGCCGCTGATACGGATTTGACGCTCAAGCTTATGCCAAAAAAACAGCGCTTCGGCATTGGGATTTTCAGCGATATCTTGACCCTTGGCACTTTCATAATTGGTATAAAACACGATGCCTTTTTCAGTAATCTCCCGCAGCAAAACGATACGCACGCTGGGCTTATTGTCTGCGCCGCACGTCGCTAAACTCATCGCATAAGGTTCTTGCACTTCTGCTGCTATCGCTTCATTCATCCACGCGTGTAGCATCTCAAATGGTGAATCTGGTACTGACTGCTGGTCGAGTTGCCCTTTCTCATACGATAGGCGCTGATCGGTAAAATCCATACTCATGATTGTTTCTCGCTAACTTTCAAATATTATTAATATAAGTGTATTTAACCAAGACGTTTAGCCTAAAACCGTTTTGATTTTATCGGCCAAATCGTTGGCCATCACATCACATTCTATCTCATCGTCTGACTCAACCATGACCCGAATCATCGGCTCTGTACCTGACTGACGGATAAGCAGGCGACCACGACCTTCTAAAGTAGCGCGCGCTTTATCAAAAGCTGCGACAAGCTCTTCATGCTCAAACGGATCTTGCATTTGCGATAAGCGCACATTGACCAGTTTTTGTGGTAACACTTCAAAGCCTTCGGTCAAATCGCTAAGTGCCTTACCACGTGCTTGCATCACTGCCAGCACTTGTAAGCCTGCGATAATGGCATCGCCCGTGCGGCTTTTATCCAAGCATAAAATATGACCAGATGGCTCACCGCCCAATATCCAACCTTTGGCTTCAAGCTCTTGCATGACATAGCGGTCGCCAACTTTTGCACGGGTAAAGGCGATATCCGCGTCTTTTAACGCCAACTCTAAACCCATGTTACTCATCAAGGTACCCACAACGCCTTCAGCTTTGGTTTGACCTTGAGTAGCAAGTACATACAAAATACCATCGCCATCGACCAGCTCACCGGCTTCATCGACCATCACGATACGGTCACCATCGCCATCTAAAGCAATACCGACATCGGCTTCATATTCGAGTACCGCTTTTTGCAGACTCTCAGGATGGGTTGAGCCGCAATTGGCATTGATATTGATACCATCGGGTTTGTTATTAATTGCGATAACATTGGCGCCAAGCTCACGCATAACGCGTGGCGCAACGCTATAACCAGCCCCATTGGCACAGTCGACGACGACGGTCAAATGATCTAAGTCATATTGATAAGGGAAGCTACCTTTACAAAATTCGATATAGCGCCCTTTCGCATCATTAATACGATTGTTTTTGCCCAGTTGCGCCGGATCTAGAATTGGCATGATGGCATTATTAGCGGAATTTGAGGCATCCATAATTGCGGTCAATTTATCATTGATTGCGCTTTGCATCTCATCGGTCAGTTTTTTGCCATCACCTGAGAAGAACTTGATGCCATTATCAAAATAAGGATTGTGCGAAGCAGAAATCACCACACCAGCATCGGCGTTAAAACTGCGGGTCAAATGCGCGATAGCAGGCGTCGGTAGCGGCCCTAGCATATGGACGTCAACCCCAGCCGCATTAAAGCCCGCCTGCAGCGCCCCTTCAATCACATAGCCGGACAGACGCGTGTCTTTACCTATCACCACACTGGGTTTGCGCGCAGGATTATTATTATTTTCTATCAGCACCAGCCCCGTCACATAACCTAACTTCAAAATAAAATCAGGGGTAATCGGTAACTCACCAAATTTGCCGCGAATACCATCAGTGCCAAAGTAACTCATTATTATTGTTCCTCAATTTTATAAAGTAAAAAATCAAACGGGCGCGCAGACTGTCATTGGTTTAAAAGAAGCTAATTGATAGACAATCGCTTTTGTAGAAACCCTTTTAAAACTGTCTGCTGCTATAAATTTTCTTTTTTTGCTCTCTTTCTATGCGCCTTATCCTTTTTAAGGCTACTAAAAACCCACTCCAGCATTAGCGAAGTGTTTTTAACATACATCAAGTATAAGCCTTAAACCGAGACAAGGCATCTAAATAATAAAAAGGCGTCTAAGTTATAGATAGAAGAGTTTAATGTTGTATTTTACAAAAAAAACAGCCAACAATAATAAATCATTGTTGGCTGTTTGTATCTTGGTGTCACGGCAACGCTACAGAGCCGATAACCTACATCTTACTAGCGTTAAGAGATGATCAATCAACGCGATAGTTAGGCGCTTCTTTGGTAATCTGCACATCATGGACATGAGATTCTTTCATACCCGCTGAAGTGACTTTGACAAACTGCGGCTTAGTACGCATCTCTTCAATGGTCGCACAACCAGTATAACCCATCGATGAACGTAGGCCACCCATCATCTGATTGACAATACCAGAAACTGGGCCTTTATAAGGTACGCGGCCTTCGATACCTTCTGGTACCAGTTTTTCTACGCCGTCTTTGGCATCTTGGAAATAGCGATCTGATGAGCCGTTTTGACCTGACATCGCACCCAAGCTACCCATACCGCGATAGGCTTTATAGTAACGGCCTTGGAACAGCTCAACCTCACCTGGCGCTTCTTCGGTACCCGCCATTAGTGAACCAACCATGATGCACGACGCGCCAGCAGCAATGGCTTTTGCCATATCGCCTGAATAGCGGATACCGCCATCAGCAATCAGTGGAATACTGTCTTGTAGTGCGCTTGCGACACTATCGATTGCCGAGATTTGCGGCATACCAACACCCGCGATAATACGCGTGGTACAGATAGACCCAGGGCCAATACCTACTTTTACCGCGTCTGCACCAGCATCACGTAATGCTTTAGCGGCATCACCTGTGGCAATATTACCGCCGATAACCTGAACGTTTGGATAGTGCTTTTTAATCCAAGAAACTTTATCAATCACGCCTTTTGAGTGACCATGCGCGGTATCGACAACGATGATATCGACATCAGCGGCAATCAAAGCTTCAACACGGGCTTGGGTATCAGCGCCAGTACCGACAGCTGCACCAACGCGCAGGCGACCCTGCTCATCTTTACAAGCATTAGGGTTATTTTCTGCTTTAGAGAAATCATTGACCGTAATCAGACCACGCAAACGAAAATCATCATTAATCACAATCACTTTTTCGATACGGTGCTCGTGAAGAAGTTTTTTGATATTCTCGTTACTTTCACCTTCTTTAACAGTAACTAGCTGATCTTTTGGCGTCATGATATGGCTGACAGGTAATGATAAGTTGGTCTCAAAACGCCAATCACGATGAGTTACGATACCGATGACTTTATCGGTACCCTTCTCAACCACAGGTACCCCTGAGATATTGTTATCTTGAGTCAATCTTAACAGCTCACCGATGGTCATCTCTGGGTGCACGGTAATAGGATCGACAACTGTACCCGCTTCGAATTTTTTCACGCGACGTACTTGCATGGCCTGCTTATCGATATCCATGCTCTTGTGCAAAATACCCAAACCACCAAGCTGCGCCATAGTGATGGCCATCTCAGATTCAGTGACGGTATCCATCGCAGCCGAAATCATCGGTAAGTTTAAAGTGATATTTTTGGTTAGGCGGGTCGTTAAATCAGCAGCTTTTGGTAGGATTTCAGAATAAGCTGGTAATAATAAAACGTCATCAAAGGTTAAGGCTTCATCGACAATTCGCAACATACAGACCCCTAGTGGTGGTTATTTTGATGGGTGGGCAATGCAGTATCACGTCGATAAACAAAAGCTTTATCAAAATCAATACGCCAAAATAAAGCGGCTAGAATTGTGAAAAAACCATGAGGAACAAACCTTAAATACGGATATCAATCGGCATGTTATCTGTTTATCAGCGGTAATAAAATGCTTAGGAAAGTAGAGTTGCTAATATCGCGCTTCTAAACCTTCTAACATCTGATTACCCGACGCTTAATAACTGAATTATCCCTTAAAAATAACGCCATATTATAACAAATAAAGCAAGCCTTCGCATAACATATTTGTCAGCTTATTTTGCCAGATGATGCCTTTATTTTGCCATGCTCTTACATCCTTACTATGTTTCTGTTTTAACGATAAAACGTTCCGCTGGTAGATAATCCTTTTGTTCACTATATAAGTAGCTTAGCATTCGCTCACGCACTTCACATTCAAGTAACCAAGCATTGAGCGGGCTATCGGACGCTTGGCTACAGCGTAGCTTGATAGTAGTCTCTGTTACCGATACCGTATACATCTCAGGCTCGGTATCACTATCCCATAGCTCACTGTCTTTGACCAGCTCAATATATTTTTGTCGTATCGCTTCGATATCAGCGCCATAATCGACATATAAATAAATCACTGAGATTTGATGCGACTCGGTATGTGACCAGTTTTCTACAATCTCAGTGATAAAATGCCGCATCGGTACAATCAAGCGGCGCTCATCCCAGGTTTTTAGTACCGCATAGGTATAACCCAAATCCTCGATTGTGCACCACTCGCCTTCCATCATCACCGTATCACCGATACGCACCGGCTGCGTAATGGCGACTTGCATGCCTGCGATGATATTACCCAAGATAGGCTGGGCAGCAATACCTATCACCGCACCCGCAATACCTGCCGAGGTAAGTAAGGTTTTACCCAAACCATCAATATTGGTAAATTCACTCAAACCTATCCAAATACCGCCTAAAATCATCACAAAGATAAAGACGCGGCGAAAAATAGACACATAGGTGCGGCGACTGCGGCCTTTATCAAACTGCTCTTCGCTCAAATTCTCGATTTGCAAATCTTTATAACGATTGGCAAAGAAATTAATGGCGCGTGTACCCAGCCACATGGCGCTTAGCACCAGCCCAATCCAAATAATGGGGCGTGTCGATGAGGCAAGCGCATCTAAGTAAGGAAAACCGCCCGATACCAAGGTATAAACCGCGGAAAAACTGATGGTAAACGTCAAAGGCACGGTCAGCTTATTGACCAAGTCTTCGACTCCGTTATGATGAATGGTAGCGAGCCGATTGCCCTCTTTGTCTAAAACGTACCAATTGAGCAGTTTACCAGCCGCTTTACTGAGCAACCAACCGGCGCCCATGGTAAAAGAAAAGAATAAAAATAACGCGATGAATTCCCAAATGGCAATGCCAAAGACTTTTAATTTGGTCCAGTCGGGCAAATAACGCTCAAACTTGGCAGGCTGATATTGCTCATACAGCTTATTGATATTGGCGACCGTTTGCGCAGAAAACACCCAAAAAGGCGGGCTGTCATCGATACGTACGCGCTCAAGATGCAGCGGCACACGGCGATCACGATAGTCGATATAACCCAACTGGATTGAGCGCCGAGGGATGCCTTGGATACTATTATTGCTACCAAGCGGCGGTTCTATCAAACCATCAGGACGGTCGGGCAACTTATCAAACGCATACAGCTTTTTTTCCATCAATAAAAAATCGAGCTGTTTGGCAAGCTCTATTGCTTGATTACGCTGCAACTCCTCGTCAATCAAGTTCATATTGAGCGCATAAGCAGCCAAATCATATTGCTGCTTGATAACTGCCGATTGAAAAAACTCTAGTGTTGCCAGTGGTGTCGATAAATTCGGTGGCTCAGATAGTGGCGGCAAGCCGACATTGAGCTTATTTAAGGCATAATAACTTTCGTTATAGTCGCCAGTCAGACCGGAATCACCCTGTAATACCCCCGCTTGCTGTTCGGTTTTTTTCTCAAACGGACTAATGACCTCTTCGGCAAGCGCAGAGACACTGACGCCCTCTTTTTTGATCTTATCGATCCGTTGCGATGCATAGTCAACAATGTTTTCTGGCGCCTCGCTGATTGGCGCAGGTGTTTCGTTTTGATTGTTGATCGTTGAATTTTCATTCGCTGAATGACTAGCCGCATAAGCTGGCAGATAGACAATACTTAGGATAATAACGGAAATACTGAAAATAAAATGACGTATGTTCAAATGCCTCACGGTTAATTTCTGCCTACCTTTAATAGTATCTAGACTCTTACAACCAGAAACACCAGCGTCGCCCCTATTGCCCATATACGGAGCTTGGGTATTTTTAGCCATCAAAGACTGAGAGGAATGTTTCATACGTTAAGGTTCTAGGCTGATTAATGAAATGATTTAGTAGAGTTAAGCATTAATTTTGAATATAAGATAAAGCTAATGCACTGAACCAAAAAAAGCCAGCATAAAGCTGACTTAATTTGAGGGTAAAATGTTAATTGATACAATTGCTTATAGCAAGAATACGATTTAAGCACGGCGCCAAGTCGTACCCGCACGGCTGTCTTCAAGCTCAATTCCCGCCTCTTTTAACTGCTCACGTATCTCATCAGCACGGACAAAGTTTTTGTTGGTTTTGGCATCGGCACGCTCGGTGATTAATCCATCGATAGCGTCATCGGACAAACCGCCTTCTTGCGCCTCACCCACGACCGCTTGCAAAAACTGCTGTACCGGCAGCTGCAATATATTTAGCGTCTGCGCCAAGGCTTTCAGCTGCTGCGCCAATTGCCATGCAAGCTCTACCTCTTCACCTTTAATCGCTTTATTAATATCACGTGCCAGCCCAAATAATACGCTGATTGCCGTTGAGCTATTAAAATCATCATTCATGGCTTTGATAAAGTCTTGTCCTGCCGCGCTATCATAAGCAGAGTTGGTGAGCGCATCATCGATAATGAGTGCTTGTCCTTTTTGCTGTTCAGCCGCTTTTAATGCTTGATACAATCTGCTTAGGCTATTGTGCGCTTCATCTAAGGCTTTGTCTGAGAAGTTGACTTGGCTGCGATAGTGACTCGATAACAAGAAAAAGCGCACCGTTTCAGAATGATACTTGGCAATCACATCGCGAATGGTAAAGAAGTTATTTAGCGATTTGGACATCTTTTCGCCATCGACATTGATAAAACCAACGTGCATCCAATTACGTGCGTATTCGCAGCCCGTCGCCGCTTCCGATTGTGCTATCTCGTTTTCATGATGCGGAAACTGTAAATCATGACCGCCGCCGTGAATATCAAAAGTATCACCAAGGCATTTGGTTGACATCGCCGAGCATTCGATATGCCAGCCCGGACGTCCTTGGCCCCACGGCGATGCCCATTGTGGCTCACCAGGTTTCGCCGCTTTCCACAGGACAAAGTCAAACGGATTGCGCTTGTCATTTTCGACATCGACGCGCGAGCCCGCTTGCATATCGTCCAAATTGCGCTTGGATAATTTGCCATAATCAGGGAAGCTATCGACCGCATAATAGACATCGCCATTATCGCCAGCGTAAGCGTAATCATTACTGACCAAATTGCCAATCATCTGCTGCATCTCGTCGATATAATCGGTCGCGCGTGGCTCAGCATCGGGTGCTAAGCAGCCAAGGGCCGCAAAATCTTCATGCATCGCTGTGATAAAACGCTGTGTTAATGCGCCAATCTCTTCGCCGTTTTCGGCTGCGCGAGCGATGATTTTGTCATCTATATCGGTGATATTCCGCACATAATTAACCTCATAGCCCAATTGTTTCAGCCAGCGTACCACCATATCAAAAGCAACCATCATCCGCGCATGACCGATATGACAATAATCATAGACCGTCATTCCGCACACATATATGCCGACTTTACCCGCAACCAGCGGCTTAAATACCTGCTTGCGTCCGTTAAGTGAGTCATAAATGGCAAGCTGAGACATCGCGTCTGCAAGAGGTGTGGTCATAGTAAAAAAGCCTTTTGATAAAAAAAATAAGAGTGAAACGAAAATATTCTTACTGCACACTTAGATAATGAAAACGCTTATTTATAACAATATTTAGCGTCATTATCATTTTAAGGGAAACAGCGATATAAAACTTAACCCATTATCTTAGCGAAAATGCTCGTAAAATACTACAATGAGCGCATAACTAACATTCGCAATGCTAAAAAATACTGACTTTTTAATAAACACTAACCTTTAAGGATAAAACATGGGCAATCGTTTAAGCAAAATATATACACGTACTGGCGATGACGGTACTACAGGCATGGCAGATGGCAGCCGCGTGAGTAAAGCGGACAATCTATTTAGCGTCATGGGTGATGTCGACGAGCTTAACTCACATATTGGTTTGGTACGCGCGCAGTTGACGCAAAACTCGACTGACGCGACAAAAGAAGCCGACTTTGCCCAAGCCTTAGTGATTATTCAGCATCTGCTATTTAATATTGGTGGCGAGCTTGCCATGCCAGAATATGAAGGCGTGAATAGCGCGCACATTGCATGGTTAGAGCAACAGATTGACGCGATGAATAGCACCTTGCCGGCGCTAAAAGATTTTATCCTACCGACAGGTTCAGTGTTGGTCAGTCAATTGCATGTGGCACGTACCGTCTGTCGCCGTGCTGAGCGTCAAGCGGTGCTATTGCAGCAGCAGCGCTCCGAGGCCATTCGTCCAACGGCAGTTAGCTTTATCAATCGCTTGTCTGATTGGCTGTTTGTCGCTGCGCGTTTTTGCACCGACCCTGAGCAAGTTTCTGAAGTGCTATGGGACAGTCAAGTATTACAAAAATTCGCTGAGAATAAATAGTTTAGCTTTTACTGACTGCTAAAAATTAACCGCTAAAAATCCATTCAAGCAAAAAGCCCGCGACTTACGATAGTTGCGGGCTTTTGAATTTCAAACGCTAGGCTTAAACAATAGAAACTGACTTCTTATAAATAATTAATAAGTCGCGTCTTTATCTTCGATAATCACCATATCGATACTGTCATCTTTAGGGACTGACTTAGGTGCAGCTGGAGTCGCAGGCGCTGTAGTACTAGGCGTTGGGGCAGCTTGGTTATTGCTTTGATTATCCTGATTACTCGTGTTCTGGCTACTGTTTTGACTGCTGCTATTTTGATTGACAGTCGGTGGCGTAGCTGGCTCAGCTGGACGTACAGGGGCCGCTGGCGTTACCGGTCTTGGTTGGCGAGTTTGGTTTTCGGTATTGTTTTGTGCCGCTTGACGGCGGCGTTCGGCTGCTTGCGCGGCACGCTGCTCTTCTAGCGCTGTCTGAAAGGCTGAGCCTGCCACTACTTCTGATACCACGGTCAGCAGTGCTGGCTGTCCAGCGATACGCGTACGTACTTGACCGCCTTGGGTACCAACAACATACGTAAAGGCATCGTCAACGAGCATGTTATTATTGATACGGATATTATCATTGGCTAGGCGTGATTGTAAGCTTGGCTGATTGTTAGCGGATTGCAGCTGGCTGGCTTGGTATAAGTCTTCACTTGGCAGAGTCATGCTGACACTCGCCTGACAGGTAGTCATACCATTATCATTTGTAGCTTGTAATACCGCAGCGTTTTGTACATCGATGACGATACCATTGGTTTTACCACTGACAACGCCACCATTTAAAGCAATTTCAGCATCGTTAGCGTAACTTGCTGCCAAGGTTTGCGCTTGTTGATTGAGCGTATTTTTTAAGGCTGATTTGAGGCGATCTTGTACCATTGGATCATCACAACTTACCGCTGTAGCAGCAGCGTTTTCGTTAGTGGCGGCCTCTTCGGTTAGCTCGGCAGTTTCTGTGGTCTCTTCTTTTTCTGAGCGGTTACAGCCTGTAAGTACCAAACTACAGGCGATACCAATACCAGCAACCTTATACCACTTGCTCAAACTCTTATTTGCTACGCTCATCTTTTTTTGCTCCAATTTCCTGATTCGTACCGCCAATGACGGCCAGTGTTTTAACATTCAAAAACTTACACGCGCATCATGACATTTAAATGGTAACGACGGTATAGTAAAGATTGCCATGCAATTTTTGAAAACCACGTTATTATACGGCGTTTGATTTAAATGGTCATCAGTGTAGCCTATTGATATACAAATAACGTCCAACATTGTGTACAAAACCTTGCTTTGGTTGCAAAAAAGCTACAAAGACATATTTTATGTCGTGGCTGCAACTCATAACTACACTATCTAAGTAATGCTTCTGTTCTCAGATAAATATTTTATTAGACCCCATTTTGCAGAGACGATATGATAGCGATAAGAATTTTTGATAGCTATTAATAATGATAAATTTTAAAAATACCCTTTTATTGGGCCATCGCGGCGCACGCGGTGAAGCGCTAGAAAACACCTTAGCAGGCTTTAAAGTGGCGCAAAACCTACAAAGCGCGGGTTTGATAGGCGTTGAATTTGATGTGCAATTAAGCGCCGATGGTCACTTGCTGGTCTTTCATGATGATAATTTACTACGCATGTGCGCCCAACAATCCTGCATTGACCAGTTGAGTCTTGCCGAGATTGGGCGCTATTTGCAGTCCGGTCATCAGATTACCCCTTTGGCCGAAATAGCATCCGTGCTAAAAGGTTTTGGCTATATTGAGCTTGAAATTAAGACGCATGAGCGCACGGATTACGGCAAATTAATAAAGGCATTAATGCAAGATTTAATCGATAGTCCTCTTGCCAGCTTGCCTATAGCGCTGACCAGCTTCGATGTCGAATTACACGCAAGGCTGCAACGCAATAAAACCTTACAACACATTCCGCGTGGCTTACTGATTCGCACCCCTAAAACTTTGCTAAGCGCACCGCAAACTGCCCTGCAACTTGGCTGCGTCCAGCTAGGTATTCACTATCTATTGCTGACTCAAGCAGTCATTAAGCACTGTCATCGTTATCACTTACCAGTCAGCGCGTGGACCGTCAATGATAGCGAAACGATTAAACAACTTATTACGTGGCAAGTCGACGTCATCATCACCGATTATCCAACCTATTTTCTCACGCGCTAAGTAAGTGAACTTCTTACCTATCTTTTTGTCATATTTCAAAAAACTTGCTTGAAAATGGCTTAAAAAAGCCAGCTAATTAATTGGCTCGATAGTCATTTATACATTTCTATCGCACACATATTTATCTTTTTACTTACACTATCACTTAATTGCTGATAAGTAAGGGATTATTTGGGTTAATCACTACCATAACTCCTACAAGTTATTGTTATTTAGCAATATTTTTCTAGTGTATAACTGTTCACTTTACTAGTCTTTTAGGGTAATATGGAGGCTGAAATTAATATCATTAGGAATATTACATGATTGCTAAAAAAGTAATAGGCTTACCACTTAAGGGCTTGCGTTTCGCCATGAAGTCGGGTGATACGCTTATACAGCATGCTGGCACTCAGGCGCTGCGCGTGAAGACGTGGCTTGATACTGGCAAAAGCAAAACTGATGAGGCTGCCGATACGCAGTTTGCGACGACGAGCGGTTATAAAGATGCCAATGCAGTCGCTAACTATGAGGGTATCGATCCGCTTGAGCTTGAATTTCAAAAGTCGCCAATCAACTTGGTTCCAGCGATTTTTCTAATTGCGACGCCTATTGCTGCTGCCGTCATTACGCCATGGTACCTGTTGACCCATCAAGTTAGTGCGCCGGTTTGGGGTGTATTTGGTGCCTTTATGGTGTGGACCGGTATTAGTATCACTGCAGGCTATCACCGCCTATTGTCGCATCGCGCTTATAAAGCCCATCCCTTGGTAAAAAACTTCCTATTACTTGGCTCAACCCTTGCGGTTCAAGGCTCTGCCTTTGACTGGGTATCAGGCCACCGTACGCATCATCGTCATGTTGATGACCGCATGGAAGATCCTTATTCAGCAAGACGTGGTTTTTGGTTCAGTCATATCGGTTGGATGTTACGCAATTATCCTAGTGGTCGCTTTGATTATAAAAACATTCCTGATTTGACCAAAGATAAAGTGCTACAGATTCAGCATAAATACTATGGTTTATGGGTACTGGCTACCAACGTTGCGATGGTTGCGGCAGTTGGTTGGTTAATCGGTGACGTTTGGGGCACGCTCGTATTGGCAGGTCTACTGCGTTTGGTGCTGACCCACCACTTTACCTTCTTTATTAACTCGCTATGCCACATGTTTGGTACGCGTCCTTATACGGATACCAATAGTGCACGCGATAACTTTTTCCTTGCTATCTTTACGTGGGGTGAGGGTTATCATAACTATCATCACTTCTTCCAATACGACTATCGTAATGGCGTGAAATGGTGGCAATATGATCCAACTAAATGGCTTATCTTGGGCTTATCTAAACTTGGGCTAACCAGTGAATTACGCACGGTTGACGACACCACCATTAAGCATGCTGAAGTGCAAATGCAGTTCAAAAAGGCTCAACAGCAGATTGATAGTGTTACTGCGAACGGTCTAGATATTCCACATGCGATGAAGAGTTTCCAAGATCGTATCAAGTTTGAATACGAAGCCTTTACGCAAACGGTCGAAGAATGGCAAGCGCTAAAAGCCAAAACTATTGAGCTAAAAAAGACCGAGTTTGCTGATCGCCTGCATGAAGTTGAAGAGATGCTAAAGCACGACTATGCCAAAGTTGAGCAAAAAATACTGGCGCATAATAGCAATCTAAAAACGGCGTTTCGCTCTATCGGTCAAAGTCCAAAAGCCGCTTAAGCCTTTATAGATTTATTGTTTTACTTTTTATTGTACGTTTCTCCTGCCCTCTATCTGTAAAGATAGGGGGCTTTTTTCGGCCATGAGTTGTGCGCTACTCGTTTACGCACTCATTATTTCTGCTCACTCATTGTTTATACAGCAATTACAAGAGATGGACAGAGTGAAACGCGGCATTATTAAGGCTATGCTATAGTAAGTTTATTACTCTCTTTAAACACTTTCATTACTCGCTTTTAACCTTAAGTTTTTATATTAAAAATACATACCTCTATATTGGAACGCACCTATGCGCTATCAAAATACTTACGTCACATTAGATACTCGCCTTTATCATGAACAGCAGCCGACACCGCTTGACAATCCGCGCGCTGGTCACTTTAACACCGAAGTTGCCAAGCAATTAGGCTGGCTCGATGACGATGAGCTGATGGCGCGTTGGGTTGAAATATTAGGGGGTCAATACGTGCCAGCTGAGTTTCGACCGCTGTCCATGGCCTATGCTGGTCACCAGTTCGGACAGTGGGCCGGACAATTGGGCGATGGGCGCGGTTTACTCATGGCGCAAGTGCTCGATAATAATGATAAATTACAAGATTTACATTTAAAGGGCATTGGTCTGACCCCCTACTCTCGCATGGGCGATGGGCGCGCGGTGTTACGTAGTACCATTCGCGAGTATTTATGCGGACATGCGTTGACGCAGCTTGGCATTCCTTCGTCTAATGCTTTAGGATTTGTGGTGTCTGATACACGTGTCCGCCGTGAGCGTATGGAAGCAGGCGCGGCATTGATGCGCGTCGCTGACAGTCATATTCGCCTCGGTCATGTTGAGTGGATTGCAAGCTTTGCGCCCGACTTACTTGGCGAGTTTACCGACTATATGATTGATACATACTATCCAGAATGCCGTGATAGTGAAGCGCCTGTCTTAGCATTTTTACAAGCGGTGGTTGAGCGAACCGCACGTATGATTGCCGATTGGCAATTGATTGGCTTTGCCCATGGGGTGATGAATACTGATAACTTATCGATTACGGGCAGTACCTTAGACTTTGGTCCGTTTGGTTTTATGGAGCGCTTTAACCCTGCGTGGATTAACAATCACTCCGACCATACTGGTCGTTATGCCTATCAAAACCAACCTGCTATCGGTCATTGGAACTTAAATATTTGGCTCCCGCACTTTATGCGCTTAAATGGTGTAACACGCGATACCTTGGCTGATTGCCTAGCGCCGTATGAAGCGACCTTTATGCAGCATTACCAGCAAGGACTCTGCCGTAAGCTTGGGCTGCCTCACACTAAAGAAAGTTTGACCCTTGCTTTTGAGTGGTTAACCTTGTTAGAAGACAATTTGCTCGACTATAGCAACAGTTTCCGCGCGCTATTGGGTTTGGTCGCGCCAAATGAATATCCGTATGAGCAAGAATTGCTGGCAAAAATGACTGCTGAGTTTAATAATGAGGCACAGCACGTTTGGCAACAATGGTCAACAAGGTATTTAGCAGCGCTAGAGCCGTTATCTAGCGAAGCCTCTATTGAACAAATGCATAGCAATAATCCGGTTTATGTACTACGTAATAGTGTGGCACAGCGGGCGATTACGGTGGCGGAACAAGGCCAATTTGAAGAGTTAAATCGAGTCTTTGACTTACTTGCCAATCCTTACAACGTCCAAGACATCGCCACTGAGCTCGATACCATGCCGCCCGCGCCACATGCGCCGCAAATGCCAATCAGCTGTTCTTCGTAAGAGAATACGGACAAGCTGCTATTCTGTAATGTTTTGAAACATTAGGCAATTATGGTTGATATCGAGGGGCGTTTTTTGCCATTATCAAACAGCGAAATAACGAATATCATTTTATTATATTATTCACCTAATTGAGATGACTTGACTAGGCAGTGAAATACCAATAGTGCTAGAATAACGCTTCCTGTGAGATTGCTGTTTTTACGCTGATGTCTAGTCGCCGAGCACGACCTTTTTAGTATAAATGTGCCTTAATTATCATAGTCATGATAATGAAGCATAGACATTGGTTTTTATCACCATTTACTTTATTCCAATTATTCCAACCATGGCAATTATTATGAATGACGATATCACTTTGAATACGGACACCCCTACTACGGAAAAAGAGCAGTTTGAACAATCTGCCTTACACTACCATGAGTTTCCGCGCCCCGGTAAAATCTCAGTTACGCCTATCAAGCAACTGGCCAACCAACGTGATTTGGCACTTGCTTACTCTCCAGGGGTTGCGATACCTTGTCTTGAGATTCAAAGAGATCCAGCGTTAGCGGCTAAATATACTGCTCGTAGCAACTTGGTTGGCGTGATAACCAACGGTACTGCGGTGCTTGGTTTAGGGAATATTGGTCCATTGGCCTCTAAACCTGTCATGGAAGGTAAAGGGGTTTTATTCAAAAAATTTGCTGGTATTGACGTTTTTGATATTGAAATTGCCCAAAATGATCCAGATAAGTTCATCGAAGCCGTCGCCTCGCTTGAGCCTACTTTTGGTGGTATTAACCTTGAAGACATCAAAGCCCCAGAATGTTTCAAAATCGAGCGCGAATTGCGTGAGCGCATGAACATTCCGGTATTCCATGATGACCAGCACGGTACCTCAATCATTGTTGCCGCAGCGATGCTAAACGCTTTACTTATCACTGGCAAAAAAATCGAAGAGATTAAAGTGGTCTGCTCTGGCGCAGGTGCGGCAGCTATATCTTGCTTGGATATCATTTGTGCGCTTGGCGTAGATAGAAACAATATCTTTGTATCAGATTCACGCGGTATCATTACCACCAGCCGTGAAAACCTTGATGAAACCAAGCAGCGTTATGCGCGCAATACTACCGCCACTACCATCGAAGAAGTGATGGATGATGTCGATATGTTCTTAGGCCTATCAATGCCTGGCACCTTAACTGAAGACATGGTGCGCCGTATGGCAAAAGACCCAATCGTCTTTGCCCTTGCCAACCCAACGCCTGAAATCATGCCAGAAGTGGCGCACGCCGTACGTCCAGACGTTATCATGGCAACCGGTCGCTCAGATTATCCAAACCAAGTAAACAACGCGCTATGCTTCCCTTATATCTTCCGCGGTGCACTTGACGTTGGGGCGACAGCGGTTAATGAAGAGATGAAAATCGCTTGCGTAAAAGCCATCGCGGCTATGGCGCATGTTGAAGCGACACCAATGAATAACGTGAAAAACGTTGAGAGTACGCCAAGCTTTGGCCGTGATTACCTTATCCCAGGCCCTCTTGAGCCAAACTTAATCATCGAAATCGCCTCTGCGGTTGCCAAAGCGGCGATGGATTCTGGCGTAGCAACCCTGCCTATCTCTGATATGAAAGCCTATCGTCAACGCTTGTCTGAGTTTGTTTATAACTCAGCGTTCGTGATGAAGCCTATCTTTGCCCGCGCGAAAGCCGATCCTAAACGCATTGTTTACTGTGAAGGCGAAGACCGCAACGTACTGCTTGCCGTACAAGTGGTCGTTGATGAGCAATTGGCGCATCCAATCTTGGTTGGTCGCCCTGCCATCATTGAAAAGAACATTGAAAGATTGGCGCTGCGTCTAAAAGATGGCGAAAACATCACCATTATTAATCAAGACGATGATCCACGCTATAAAGACTACTGGCAAGGCTACTACGAGAAAAATAAACGTAATGGTGTCAGTATTGAGCTTGCGCGCCGTGATGTCCGCCGTAAGACTTCTTTAATCGGTGCCCTACTGGTTGAAAACGGTGATGCTGATGGCATGATTTGTGGTACTTTTAGCTACTATCATCTGCATTTAAAATACGTCAGCCGAGTTATCGACAAAAAAGCAGGCGTCAGCGATTTTTATGCGATGAACGCGGTATTGATGCAAGATCGTAATATCTTTATTGCCGACACTTACATCCATGAAGACCCAACGGCTGAGCAGTTGGCTGAAATGACGGTACTTGCAGCCGATCAGTTACGTCACTTTAATATTACGCCGCGTGTGGCTTTGGTTTCGCATTCAAACTTTGGTACCTCAGACCGCGAAAGCGCAGTAAAAATGCGTCGAGTGTATGAGCTACTGACAGAAATGAATGTGGACTTTGACTTCGACGGTGAGATGCAAGGGGATGCAGCACTTGATGAGCATATCCGTGCCAATGACTTACCATCAAGCAACCTAAAAGGCTCAGCAAACTTGCTTATCTTGCCAACGCTTGATTCAGCAAATATTGCTTTCAACCTACTAAAAACGGCAACTGGCAGTGCGTCTATTGGACCTATTTTGCTAGGCGCGAGCAAACCTGTGCATATCCTAACTCCATCAGCGACAGCACGCCGTGTGGTCAATATGACAGCGCTTGCAGTTACTGAAGCTCAAGACTTAATCAATGAGCAAAAATAGTCGTTTATGTCATATATAAACGCCTTATTACGACGGTCTTCTAGCGTTCATTTATAGAAACCGTCTGCTATACTAAAACCAGTCAATACTTATATCGGTGTTGACTGGTTTTTTTTGGGTAGAATAATATGGCAAATATTGAATAATTATAAAGAGACTATTATGCAAGTGTATCTCGTCGGCGGCGCTGTCCGTGACCAATTATTGGGTCGTCCTATCAAAGACAAGGATTTTGTCGTCGTTGGCGCGACGGTCGCAGATATGCTGGATGCAGGATTTCAGCAAGTGGGCGCAGACTTTCCAGTATTTTTGCATCCTATTAGTCATGAAGAGTATGCGCTGGCGCGTACAGAACGCAAACAAGGGCGAGGCTATCAAGGCTTTAGCGTACATGCCAGCCCTGATGTGACGTTACGTGAAGACTTACAACGTCGCGACTTGACCGTCAACGCTATGGCAATAGAAGTTAAAAGCCTTATGGATGATACGCCGATAAGTGGCGACGTTGTCGATTACTATGGCGGTTTGAACGACATTCATAGCAAAACCTTGCGTCATGTATCAAGCGCGTTTAGTGAAGACCCATTACGGGTACTGCGCACCGCCCGTTTTTATGGCCGCTATTATGATTTGGGCTTTAGTATTGCCGATGAAACCTTGCTATTGATGCGTGAGTTGGTGCGTTCAGGCGAGCTTGCGCATCTAAGTAGTGAGCGTATTTGGCAAGAATCGAGCCGTGCTATGATGCAAGTATCGCCGCAGGTATATTGGCAACAGCTGTTTGAGATTGGGGCGTTGACGGAGTATTTTGCTCCACTACAGCAAGTTTGGAATGATAAACAGTACGATCAAATACGAGAGATTGTACAAACCGCATTGTATTTCGCCGGTCAAATGCAATTAAATTTATCGCAGCGCTGGGCGTTATTAATGGCCAGTCTGAACACAGATTTATTTACTTTAAACTCTACAGAAACTCTTTCGGTTAATATAGAGGCAGCGGTTAAAGGTATTCATGGGATAGGAAACAGTACAAAGGTGCCAAAAGCGCATAGCCAGTTTGCCACTTTATTTGTGCAGCAAGCGAAAAATCTTAGCCGCATAGACCAGCTGAGCGCCGCCGAGAAAATCGATCTTATTCAAGCTTGTAGCGCTCATAAAGCGCCGGATAAACTGTCGCAGCTTTTGGTCACCAGTCATGTTTTAAAATTGGCGATACAGCACCGCCAAATGATGCTCGCCTTAAATAGCTTTCATGCTATTAGCATGGATAATATTGACCAGAATCTAAAAGGTCCAGCGATTGGCGAAGCATTACGCCAACGTAGAATTGAGCATTTACAAACACAACCTGTCTTGTAGACAAGCACTTTCAACTAGCAATTTATAGTCAGTGCAAAATAAAAGCGACACGTTATAGATTTTTGCGACTGGTATAAATTTTCCTTGCTTGCTGTTATCACAGAGGCTACGAAAAATTCATCCCAGTCGCACTGTATCGATTTTAGAGCAATTCTACTATACATAATAAAAACACCTTTAATATGAACCAAGAATTTAGCTTAAGCCAATCAAAATATTCTAATACCTCAGCGCCCGTAATGGTAGTCACTGGTGGCGCTAAGCGTATTGGTGCAGCTATTGTTCGTGCCGCCCATGAGCAAGGCTACCGCGTCATTATTCATTGTCATCATAGTGAGCAAGAAGCCAATGTCCTAGCGGATGCGCTGAATAACAGTCGCCCTGATAGCGCGGTCGTCATCATCTCAGATTTGGCAGTTGTTAATAATAGTCAGACACTACAGCGATTTACTCGCAACATTATGCAAGCTTTTGGCCAGCTTGATGTCCTAGTGCATAACGCCTCTCGCTTTTACCCAAGTCCGCTTGGTAATATCAATCACGCTCAGTGGGATGAATTATTTTTAACCAACGCCAAAGCGCCTTTATTATTAAGCCAAGCCTTATATCCTTATTTAAGGGCACAGCAGGGCTGCATCATTAGCCTACTCGATATCCATGCGCATAATAAACCTTTTAAAAATTATGCCGTCTACAATATGGCAAAGGCGGCGCATCGAATGATGGTACAGTCTTTAGCGCTTGATATGGCACCTGATGTACGCGTCAATGGCGTCGCTCCCGGCGTCAATATCTTGCCAGAAGCAGATAGCGACCAAGCACTTCACCCGCAGCAGCAAAAAAGCATCATCGACTCTATTCCTATGCAGCGGATAGGCAAACCTGAGGAAATCGCCCATAGTGTGCTTTATTTGGCTCGGGCAAGTTATGTGACTGGTGAAATAATTGCCGTCGATGGTGGTCGTAGCCTGACATTGGCTGGCGGTCATGTTTAGCAGAGAACTAATGTTTTACTAAAGAAATCGGTAATACTTTCTATCTTTTACTTGAAAATATATAAAAATCAGGTATCATTGTGCGTCTAAAGGGCCCATAGCTCAGTTGGTTAGAGCAGAGGACTCATAATCCTTTGGTCGTAGGTTCAAGTCCTACTGGGCCCACCATATATCAAATCAGGCTTGTTCGTAGCAATACGGCAAGCCTTTTTTTATGCGGTTTTGCGAGATTTACGAATATCTTGATATGTGGCGAACTATATAGAATATTGGTATATTTGTTGGTATAGATTATACCAACACGGAGATATACCAACATGTCACTAACCCATACGATTATCAACAAACTAACCCCAAGTGAAAAATGCACCCCTAGCCGTCCTGATAAACACAGTGATGGCGATGGTCTCCAACTATGGGTAAGACATACAGGAAATAAAGTCTGGGTTAGCGCCTACCGCTGGCAGGGCAAGCAGCAGTCGCTTACCTTAGGTAAATACCCAGTAATCACATTACAACAAGCACGCCAGCGTAATTTAGAAATAAAGCAGCTGATCAGTGAAGGCATTAACCCAAAAGATAAAAAGAAAGAAAAAATTGCTGAACAAGATGGCTCAAGACTTTTCGATACCATTGCTCAAGCGTGGTATGCAGACCGTAAAACCTTTTTAGCCACAAGTACGTTTAGTCGTAACTATTCAGCCTACATGCGCGACGTTAAACCAGTTATCGGCCATAAACTAATCGACGACATTACCTCACCTGATATTTTAACGATTGGCAAAAGTATAGAGGCACGCGGCGCTAATGAGATGGCACGGCGCATAATGGCAGAAGTAGGACAAATATTTAAGCATGCTATTCGCATAGGTGTGGCAACGTCAAATCCTGCAGCAGATTTATCAGCGGCAATTAAACCGCATAAAACGAAAAATCACAGCCGTATTACGTCAAAAGAGCTACCAAAACTCTTACAAGATATCAATGACTACACTGGACATATTACAGTCAAACTAGGTCTATGGTTCTTATGCTATACCTTTGTAAGAACCAATGAGCTTAGGTTCATGGAATGGGCAGAAATTGACTGGAACGATAATACTTGGCGCATACCTGCGGACAAAATGAAAATGGATAGACCGCACATTGTGCCTCTTGCACCACAGGTAATAGAGATCTTACAACAAATTAAAGACCTGAATTTTTCAGAGCAGTATGTATTCTACAACCCTTCAACTCGCAAACCTTACAGCCAAAATGCTTTTATTAATGCTCTTTATCAGATGGGTTATAAATATAAAATGACAGGGCATGGTTTTCGCGGGCTGGCTAGCACTACCCTACACGAGCAAGGCTATATGCATGAAGCTATAGAGCTACAGCTAGCACATGAACAAGAGAATAAGATAAGTAAAGCTTATAACGGGGCGCAGCACTTAGATTATCGTAGAGATATGATGAGCCAGTGGGCTGATTATATCGATAATTCCTTCACCAACAGAAATATTTTATAGCTATAAAATTGCAAAACAGTTAGTTCAAAAAACTCCCATTTTAAAACACACTTTTAGGCAATCATTGGCTTACAATTCTTACTCCCGAACTTTTATAAGGCTCAAGGATGAAATCGTTAGCAGAGTTAACAAAAAAAAACCCTTTATTCAATGACGATTTATATATTAGCGTGAGCGAGTTAATTGAGGTTATCACCAATCATTCGGATGGCAACGAGGACGATGTCATTACGTATCTTGTTCAAGGGCTAGATGCTGACTCAATACTAGTGCATCAAAAAACTATTACAATTGGTTATCACGATATTAACCACGATTTTATTGTTTTTTTAACTGATGATGGACTTGAACCACTCAAATTCACTGAATTATCGAATAAGTTTGATCTTTCAAATCACTTCCTTCCAAAAAATGAGCTTGCCAAAGTAAGAAATATAGAGCAGCTAGATATAGAGTTGCTTTCAGACTTTAATTGTGAGCGTGTACAAGATGATAAAAGACTTAGTGACTCAGAAGCTCAACTTTCTTATAAAAAAGTTATTCAAAAACTAGAAAAAGAAAATAACCAGCTAAGAGAGACGTTAGCACAGAACAATACAGAGTTATCACTAGTACATGACTGGCAGTCAATGGAATCCTATATTTACCCACCTGAATTGCACATTGCCATAATTATGTGGGAAAAAATGTATGCTTCTGATGAAATAACAAGTCAACATCTCACTAAACATTCTGACCGTTTTCGTAACATAGCAATAAAAATGGGGTTAACCAAAGACTCAGCTCCTGTGGCTTTAATAGAAAGACTCCAAACAATAACTACCCCTCAAGATAAGAAGCAATCTTCCGATTTAGAAAAATTAAAATCTATTTTAGAGTCCGACAAGAATGATACTTAAGGCCTAACACATAGGGTTACCCTCATAGGGTTACCCTATAATTTCAGGGTTACCCGTTGCAGTCACCCATGTGCTGTGACTTAAGCTGTGTCATATCAGCAGTAGCATACCGCTATTGTCCGTATCTAACTTAAAAGGAGTTGGAGATATGACTACCCCAATTTGTAATAATTCTTTGATCGTCTCAAGTCAATCGTTAATTGATGTCTCTGCTAGTAACCATAAGATCTTAACTATACCCACCTTAGCACCACAGGGCATGTCGCGAGCTAAAGACATCCTGCCATTTTTGCCATTCTCGAGAACCACATTGCATGAATGGAGTCGAGACGGTAGATTTCCTAAGAGCATCCGCTTATCGCCAACAATAGTGGCTTGGAAAAACTCCGAAGTTCTCGATTGGTTGAATAAACACACTAGTAACACTTCCACGAATATAAGAACCAGTGGAGGTAGAAATGAAGGAAGGTAACAGCAAAAAGCCCCAAGCTGATGACAAGGGGCTTAATACTTTACTAGGCTCTACAAAGCAAACTAGCCATGCAATTATAGCAGATGATGAGATTATCACCAACCTTATAGCTTTAGACCAAGACGATAAGCTAAGACAGTTTAGCAATACATTCACTATTCATAATGGCGATAGAAAAAGCGATATAATCAACACTGCTGGCAAAGTGGGCTTGATACTCAGTGACAACATGAACCAGCCAGCAAACCTAGCTATTTACACGCCTAACAGTGATGCACCTATCGAGGTGACAGACCCAAACACGCCAAGCGCCTTTATCATTGGCAGTCTTAACCTAGATAGTGACTGGTACGGGGTAAAGAGCCTAGATGATGGTATAGAGCTATTTAAAGCACTGATAAGCCAAGGGCTAAACGTGACTATCCTAGTCAGTGCTAACCCTTTTCACTTTAACAAAATGGTCAAGCACTTTGCTGAGGTTAAGCAAGTTATTGTTACTACTACCATTGATAAAAAAGATGAAGTAACTAAGCCACTTCTAGGCGTAAACGTTAAAGCGATTATAACTACTTTTGATTTACTGCTATCGTTGGCTAATGAACAGACGCTTGATGATGTTTTGAGCGACCCTGAAACAATAGTTAAAGACTTGCTAGCTGAAGCATGGGGAGAGCTGGGCGATATAGCTGACCCTGACAGTAAAGCCACACCCTACCCGATAGAAGCCTGGGGCAAGAACGGCGATATACTTTACGATGCAATAAAATCCATTATCTATCATGCTCAAGTTGCCTCAGCGATGGCTGGAAATGGCATGTTAGGCGCTTTAGCTACCATTATTCAGCAGTATATCAACGCGCCTTATGTGTTAGGTGATAAGTTTATGCCTGTATCCCTATTTATACTTACTGAAGGCGATAGTGGTAGTGGTAAAAGTCGCACTGTAGGCTTTAGCCACAAGGCGCTTGTGAGCTATCAAGAAGACAAACGCAAGGAAGACAGGCAGTTGCTAGATGAATGGAAAGCACAAAAAACCAGCACACTAAAGAAAGATTTAGAAGTATGGTTACTTGAAAACCCCAAACCTAAGCAGTTTATACTTTTGGTGAAGTCTGGCACTATCCAAGGCTTTTTAGACCACATGCTGATCGGAAATACTAGAGATATAGCATGGTCAACAGCTGAAGCTGCCTTGTTTTTAAGTGGTCATAGCTTAACCAGTGACACGGCAAAAAGTAACATAAGCCAGCTGTGCGATATATGGAGTGATGGCTCATTTGACAGGCTTCTATCACCGCGCTACGACAGCATAGAGCAAAATAGTATGAACGGGGTTCGGTTTACGCTCGACTTGCAAGGGCAGCCGTCTGTCATAGCTGAAGCACTCAATGATAGCGCTATGAATGAACAAGGATTGTTACCACGCTTTTTGTTCGCCTTTCCTGACAATATGAACGGTAAGCTCGTTTATAACACTGATGAAAGGCTAGACGCTAAGCCTAACCTTGACACTCGATTACAAGCCTACTGGCAGCGGTGCCGTGAGTTACTAGACCCTAGCCAAGGCATTATCAGAACTGACGACGAGGGTAGGATCATCCGATTTGATATGCCCTTTGAGAACAGACAGGCAAGAAAAGCATTAGCAGACTACCAAACCGCTAAAGAGCGCCAATTATGCAAAGGCGGTCAGCTTGAGAAATACGCAAGCTATGCCAGACGCTTACATGAAAATGCCAGTCGTATCGCCTCAATACTGGCTTACTTCAATGGCCAGCGTTTCATATCTGCTGATGACATACATAGAGCTACATTATTGACTGACTACTCAATGAGTGAGCGCATAAGATACACTGACAAGCCTCAAGCTGGAGATAATGACGCGCAAAAGCTCATAGGTTGGCTGGTCAAGCATTGTAATAGACAGTCAGTCAATCAACTGGCTTACTCAACGGCTCAAAGTAAGGTTAGTCCTAAGCACTTACGGAAAAAGCATAACTTTGAGTTGATAGCTGAGGTATTAGAAAGCGAGGGTTATATCAAAATCATAACTAATGGTAGGGCTAGAACGATACAAGTTAGACCTGAACTATTAGCACAATAGATAGGGAAAAACTATGAAAATAGGAAAGAATAGAGCCCATCCCAGATTCTGTGTAACTGCCATTTAGATTAAATGCTTACTGATACGGTCATCAAACATAATCATAAAGCGATTCAGAGCAGACGTCCAGTTACGAATCGGCATCGACCACTTTTTGGATGCTTGCTGAGTTGCTAGGTAGACTACCTTGAATGCTGCCTGATCAGAGGGAAACACCTTACGCTTATTCACCGCCGTTCGAATCACACTGTTTAGCGACTCTATCGCATTGGTGGTATAGATGGCTTTTCTGATGTCTTTAGGATAACCAAAGAACACCGTTAAGCCCTCCCAGTTATTACGCCAAGACTTGATGACATGCGGGTACTCTTTGCCCCATACTTCATCAAAGTGCTCAAGGTTGGCCTCTGCCATCTCAAGCGTATCAGCACCGTAGATGGCTTTTAAATCAGCCGCTACTTTCTTCTTATCCGTCCATGGCACGAACTTCATTGAATAGCGCAGCATATGCACGATACACAGCTGAACCTGAGCGTTTGGATAAACCGTGTTGATGGCATCGGGGAAGCCCTTTAAGCCATCGACACAGGCAATGAGGATATCTTGTACCCCGCGGTTTTGTAGTTCAGTGAGAACACCTAGCCAGAACTTAGCGCCTTCATTCTCTGACAGCCACATACCAAGCAGCTCTTTTCTGCCGTCGAGTCCCACGCCTAGCGCCAGATAAATAGCTTTGTTAATGATCTGCTTATCTTGACGTACTTTGACGACAATGCAGTCTAGATAGACAATAGGATAAACACTGCTCAGCGGCCGGTTCTGCCAAGCTGTGATGTCGTCTAAGATATTGTCAGTGACTCTTGAGACAAGAGAGCTTGAGATGTCGACGTCGTAGATGTCCTTGATGGTTTCGACAATCTCAGTAGTGGTTTGACCTTTGGCGTAAAAGC
>NZ_JACSQR010000016.1:0-57088 GCF_014836505.1 Psychrobacter communis | reverse complement strand
CAATGAAGCAGAAAGAAAACGTCAAACCTATCTAATAGTCAATATTGGCTAGGTTTGAGTAAGATTTTTGGAACGGTTTGCACTCGTCGTATTATTGCTAGCAATGTGCTGAGACGTTGCCGCCACCGTTTTAGACATTCTACCTTTCCTATATTAATCAATCGCAATCATAAACAAAACTGTGAATAAAAGTATGCTAGGATAAGTTTTTGGATGCAATGGATTTGCCATTCAATTAACAAATCATCATATTTGCTTTTTAGCGTTGGCAATCAATATTTATCGTCATCTATGTATTCGAGCCAATCTATCAACGTTATATTTAGTGTCATGTCTATTTTATGTTATATCTAAGGTCACATTATGCAGGTGAAGTTTTGTGGTTTTACCCAGCCTAGTGATATTAAAATGGCTGCTCAGTTGGGTGTCGATGCCGTCGGCTTGGTGTTTTATCCACCAAGTCCGCGCGCTGTTACTATTGAGCAGGCGCAATTGCTAAGTGCTTCTTTGCCCGCTTTTATCAGTGTCGTGGCCTTGGTGGTCAATATGCCGCGAGCAGAACTTATTGAACTGGCAAACCATGTCCCTTTTGATATCATTCAATTTCACGGTGATGAAACGCCCGAACAGTGTCAGCAGCTGGCAAGCGCGGTCAATAAACGCTGGATAAAAGCCTTACGTATTAATACCGAGCAGCACACCACTGCTGGCGTAAGCGCTCAAATTGATGAGTTTGCTGTTGCTGGCGCGAACAGTATTTTGCTCGATGCTTACCATCCTCATAAGTATGGCGGCACAGGTGCACGTTTTGACTGGAGTTTGCTACCGCAAGACAGCTCGCTGCCTATTATTTTAGCGGGCGGGCTTGATGCCGACAATGTCGCTGCTACTTTAGAGCTGCCGATTTATGCCGTCGATGTCAGTGGCGGTATTGAGTCGGGCAAAGGTAAAAAAGACGCTGCCAAAATGCGTGCCTTTATGAAAGCAGTTAAACGCGACCGATGGCAAAACGAGACGCCGAGCGAACCTTCGAATAACAGTAATTAGCTTTTTAACGGTGGATTTATATTTATTAAATAGCTCATTACCTAAAACCCTTCCCTTTATTTATTCTAAAAAATACCACTTATTATAGTAGGAATTATCATGAGTCATGTCGCAAACAAAGATGTATCTGCTACTGCTAAAGCTATCAATACCTTTACCAATCCAGAAAACGTACAAGACTTTAACCAATATCCTGATGCGCGCGGACATTTCGGTGTGCATGGCGGTCGTTTTGTGTCTGAAACCCTGATGGCAGCGCTTGAAGAGCTTGAAACCTTATATACCAAAGTAAAAGCCGATCCGGCGTTTTGGGAAGAGTATCATAACGATTTGGTCAATTATGTCGGTCGTCCAACCCCGCTTTATCATGCCAAGCGCTTGAGTAATGAGATTGGTGGCGCGCAGATTTATTTTAAACGCGAAGACTTAAATCATACGGGCGCGCATAAGGTAAATAACACCATCGGGCAGGCGCTACTTGCCAAAATGTGCGGTAAAAAGCGTATCATCGCCGAAACTGGGGCGGGACAACATGGCGTTGCGACGGCAACGATTGCTGCGCGCCTAGGGTTAGAGTGTATCGTTTATATGGGTGCCGATGATGTCGAGCGCCAAAAGATGAACGTCTATCGTATGCGTTTGCTTGGTGCGACAGTGGTGCCAGTGACTTCAGGTTCGCGGACGCTGAAAGACGCCATGAACGAGGCCATGCGCGACTGGGTGACCAACGTTGATACGACTTATTATATCATTGGCACGGTTGCAGGGCCGCACCCTTATCCGCTACTGGTACGTGATTTCCAAGCGATTATCGGTAAAGAAGCGCGTATTCAACATTTAGAAAAAACGGGAAAATTACCTGATGCTTTGGTTGCCTGTGTCGGTGGTGGCTCAAATGCGATTGGTCTGTTTTTTGATTTTTTAAACGATACTGAGGTCAAAATGTATGGCGTCGAAGCGACAGGTGACGGCATAGAAACGGGTCGACATTCAGCGCCATTGGCCGCTGGCCGTATCGGTGTGCTGCATGGCAATCGTACTTACCTGATGGCAGATGATGAAGGCCAAATCCAAGAGACGCATTCTATCTCAGCGGGTCTTGATTATCCGGGCGTTGGCCCTGAGCACAGCTTCTTAAAAGACATGAAGCGTGTTGAATATGTTGGCTGTACCGATAAAGAATCGCTAGAGGGCTTTCATGAAGTGACACGTAAAGAAGGGATTATCCCTGCGCTTGAATCCGCTCATGCGGTCGCCTACGCGCTGAAGCTGGCTAAAACCATGACGCCTGCGCAAAGTATTATCGTCAATATGTCAGGTCGCGGTGATAAAGATTTGCATTCAGTAATGAAGGCAGAAGGGATTGAGTTGTAGCCACGTATTGTACTGCACCCTATAAATCCACTTTTATAAAATAAATTGATTGGCTCTTTTTAATATATATAGAGCCAATATAGCCAGTTTGAATTAATTGTAGAGAATCACTATGACCCGAATTGAAAGTACGTTTGAAACTTTAAAAGCCCAAAATAAAAAAGCCCTGATTCCTTATGTCATGGCAGGCGATCCAACCCCTGCTAACTTTGTTGGCTTACTACATGACTTGGTTAAGCATGGCGCAGATATGATTGAAGTAGGCTTGCCGTTTTCTGATCCAATGGCGGATGGCCCAACTGTTGCATCAGCTGGTGAGCGCGCGTTAGCAGCCGGTACCAGTACGCGTGATGCGCTAAACATGGTGGCAGAATTCCGCAAGCAAGATACGCAAACACCCATCATTTTAATGGGCTATCTGAATCCCGTGGAAATCATCGGTTATGACAATTTTGTCGCTTTATGCGAGCAATCAGGCGTCGATGGGATTTTAATGGTTGATTTACCACCAGCAGAGGCGGGCAGCTTTACGCAGCATTTGACTGAGCATGCGATGAATGAGATTTTTTTATTATCGCCGACCACTTTGCCTGAGCGCCGCGAGCAAGTTCTGACCCATTGCGGTGGTTATATTTACTATGTGTCGTTAAAAGGCGTGACCGGTTCGGCGACGCTCGATACCGATGATGTGGCAACCCAAGTACAAGCGATTAAAGCCGAGACCGATTTGCCAGTATGTGTGGGCTTTGGTATTCGTGATGCGGCCTCTGCCAAAGCGATCGGTCAGCACGCCGATGGTATTATCGTCGGTAGTGCGCTGGTGCAAAACTTTGCTGATATCGATGCTAAAGATGCGACTGCGGTCGCAGCTGCTCAGCAAAAAATTATGGCAAAAATGGACGAGTTACGCGGCGCACTTGATAGTTTAACCGCCTAATATTATATCGAGTTTATTGGTATCTAAATTTGAAAGGCTTAGAAGGTCAGCGCAATTTTTATAACAATGTTTATAAAGACACAGGCAAATGACTTTGCTAAAGTTAGTTTACGTGTGTAAACTAACATCACATATAAATTGTTACAGTTGCGCATAAGCGTGCTTTATAACTGCTGATGTTTAAGGCTATGTGACTTTTAAATTGATTCTTATAAACGGACTTCTTAGGGACAAGAGACTAAGCCAATTAAACCGACTTGGCCAACTTGTCGATAAGCCTTTGATAATGGCGAACATTATGACTGATACGATAACAAAACCTGATATGACCACTGCAAATAATACTGAAACAAGCACGACTGAAAAAAATGGCAGTTCCGCTGGGCAATCATGGTTTGAGCGCCCGATACCGGGTATTAAACAGCAACTGACTGCACCTTTGACGGCTGTCGAAACTGAACCGTCAACCAAGTGTAGCAGCTGTCATTCGATGATTACCAATACGGCGCTGATTTTTAATTGCTATGTCTGCCCGCATTGTGACCATCATTTACCGATGAGTGCTCGTGAGCGCTTAAACTGGCTGCTCGATCAAGTAGAGGGTGAGCTAGGACAGCAGTTCACTGCCAAAGATCCATTGAGCTTTGTGGATAGTAAGCCGTATCCGCAGCGCATGACCGAAGCACAGGACAAGACCGGTGAGTCTGAAGCGCTGATTGTGATGTACGGTAAATTGCGCAATCTTGATATCGTGACGTGTGCCTTTGACTTCCGTTTTATGGGTGGCTCTATGGGCTCGGTGGTCGGCGACCGTTTTGTAGAAGCCGCTGAAAAAGCCCTTAAAGATAAAGTACCCTTAGTCTGCTTTGCGGCCTCTGGCGGCGCGCGTATGCAAGAGGGTCTGCTATCCTTGATGCAAATGGCTCGTACGGCAGCGGCGATTGAGCGTTTGCGCTTAGCTGGTGTGCCATATATCGTAGTATTGACCAATCCTGTCTATGGCGGGGTGACGGCATCGCTTGCTATGCTTGGCGATATTCATTTGGCAGAACCAAAAGCCATGATTGGCTTTGCAGGTAAGCGCGTGATTGAACAAACGGTGCGCGAGACGCTAGAAGAGCCGTTCCAGCGTGCCGAGTTCTTGTTAGAGCATGGCGTGGTTGATGAAGTGGTACATCGTCATCAGCTTATTGATACCATTTACCGTCTGCTGGCAAAACTATGCCGCGTGCCTAATGTTGATGCTTAGCAGCTTAGCAAACAGGTAATTGAGCTCGTTATTAATTAATAGCATTTATCGTCAATCACGATAAATGCTATTTTTGCTTTTTGGCTAGGTAGTTATATACTGTCTCTATTTCTTATTTAACCATTTTCTCATTCTCTATTTTCCCGAAAAATTCCATATAGGTTCCGCCCATGTCTGACTCTATCGTTTCTAATTCTAATATTCCTACTGAGCACTCGAATTTGACCGAATGGCTTGATTATATGCAGCAGATTCATGTCTCGGCGATAGATATGGGCTTGTCGCGCGTATTGCCGGTTGCTGAGGCGTTAGGCGTGGTACAGTCAGCCAAAGACGATGCTTATGTATTTACCGTAGCGGGCACCAATGGCAAAGGCTCAACGACCGCGGTCGTCGCGCAAATGTGCCAAGCGGCAGGGTATAAAACCGCGCTGTATCAATCACCGCATCTAAGTGTATTTAACGAGCGTGTGCGTATCAATGGCGAGATGGTCAGCGATGAGACCTTGATTGATGCCTTTAGCAAAGTAGAGGCGGCAAGGTTACAGTGCGCTTTAACCTTATCATTTTTTGAGATGACAACATTGGCAGCATTATTAATCTTTGCTGAAGCAGATTGTGATGTCTGGGTAATAGAAGTGGGACTCGGCGGTCGCTTAGATGTGGTCAATATTATTGACCCTGATATGGCAGTGATTACCAATATCGCTATCGATCATGTCGATTGGCTAGGCGATAATGTCGAAGATATCGGCCGTGAAAAAGCAGGTATTTTACGCGATGGCATTACCTTAATTTATGGCGATAAGGCGATGCCAGCGAGTGTACAGCAAGCGATTGATACGCATCAGGCAACTTGTTATCAAGCTGGGCAAGACTTTGATTATCGTGAAGTAGATACCGACGTTTGGCAATACAGTAATGCCGCTGTCACTATGCAACTACCACGCCCCGCACTGTCATTGACTAACTCAGCCAATGCCTTATCAGCGGTGCTGGCAAGCCCATTGAATATTAATAAAAATGCTATCGAACAGGCATTGCGAACGGTCAAGCTTGCCGGTCGCTTTGACTATCGTGAGACCCATAATCGCCATTGGCTGTTTGATGTGGCGCATAACGAGCAAGGCGTTGAGTTTTTGTTGGCGCAATTATTACCGCTTTGGCAGCAGCATTTGGCTAAACAAAATAGTTACGAAAACTTAAGTAGCAGGCCTGCCAACATTAAAATACTGTTTTCTATGTTGGGCGATAAGGATATCAATAAAGTCGTGCAGCGTTTGACTGAAGCGGGCTTGCCGATTAGCGATTGGTTTATCGCTGAGATTGATTATCCACGTGCAGCCAGCACTGAGAAGCTACAAGGCATCTTAACGAGTTATGTTGATAGTGCGCAAATACATGAGTTTAGACGCTTATCAGAAGCCACCGCTGCCGTTATAAAGGGTAGTCAAGCGCAAGACTTAATCGTGGTATGTGGCTCGTTCCATACAATTGGCGAGGCGCTAGCGGCGCTTGCTGCTGATAATTTAAATTAAAATCATAATGATTTAATGTTAGTCTTGGGAGAAGCATGATAGCAGACAGTATAAAAAATATGCTTTATAATCAAACTGCTTTAACATACTGCAATACAATGTTATGTACAAATTAAAATGGATATGTACAGCTTGACTTAGCATTTAAAAATGGCTGGACGTAGCTGGCGGCGATATTAAGTTTCAAAATTGTTTATTAAAGCTATATAAACATAGCTTGGGACGATAGTTGCGCCGCTCAATCAACCTTATTACCAACTAAGAGACGTAAACGGATGAACTTTTCGAGGCAAGCCTTATTGGGCATTGGGATGATTATCGGCGGTAGCGTGATGCTGTACGCCATGGTGCAACAAATTGGCGATAGCAATAAAACAAAACCTGCTTCAGCGATGATAGAAAAACAAAGCCCGGCGCAAGAATCTCCACAACCCTTGACGACTGATATCGAGACTGAAAAGCGCATCTTGGCACAAAAGCAAAAAGAGCGCGCCGCCCGCGTAGCAGAGCAAGAAAGACGTGCACAGCAATTTTTAAGTGAGCAAGAGGCGGCTGAAGCGCAAGCATTGGCCAAAGCGCGCGCCGAAAGTCAGCAATATTTGGCAAGCACCGCACCTGCTAAAGATAAAGAAGCCGAGGAGAGTAAAGACGCTGAACAAGACACGGCGACCGCGACCAAATCTAGTACAGATAGCGATAATACTGCCACGGCAACTGAGAGTGATAATAGCGCCCGTGAGCAGCAAAAAGTGGCTCAAGCGCAACAAGAAGCCAAGCTGAAAGAACAAGCAGCAGCTAAAAAGCTAGCAGAGAGTAAAAAGGAAGCGGAAGCAAAAAAGCAGGCAGAGGCTAAAAAACAGGCTGAAGCTGAGAAAAAACAAAAAGCTGCAGAAATCGCTAAAAATGAGGTGCCAAAATCGCCTACGGATTATCAGGTCAAAAAGGGTGATGGGCTGATTAAACTGGCACGGCAACACAATATGCCCGTAGAAGTCTTGGCACAAGCGAATAACCTTTCACCGTCGACCTCGCTACAACTGGGTCAGAATATCACCATCCCATCGCGTCAGCAGGTTGATCGCTTAGCACGTGAAGCAGCAGCGGCTGAAAAAGCGCGTGAAGAAAAGCGTCAAAAAGAAGAAGCGTTAGCCAAGAAATCGGCCGATGCCAAGCGTGAAGCGCAGCAGAAACTGAACGAAGCGCGTAAAGAAGTGAAAGAAACCGATGCTAAAGGCAGTTTTGGTGTACAAGTGGCACTGGCGAATGACCAAGCCAAAGCGGATGAGTTGGCAAAAAAATTCCAATCAGCAGGCTATCAAGTCAAAACCAGTCCTACCAGTCGTGGTGTGCGCGTCATCGTCGGTCCTGAACGCGGTAAAGTGGCCGCTTTGGCGCTAAAAGATAAGATTAATAGCGACCCGAAAGTTAATACGACAAGTGCTTGGGTTTTATACTGGCGCTAAAATAAATTTAAATTGCTGCAATCTGATAGCCATTAGCGCTAAATAAACCGCACAATTTTAACTACGCCCGTTTTCACTTTTATCATTCTCACTAAATTTTTTAACACGACATCTATTGTCGTGTTTTTCGTTTTATCGTTTGCCGATTGGGGCCAGCTTGGTTACGATGTGCGCCGCTATTTTCTGTTTCTTCCTGTTCTTTTCTTTTCTGTACTGTATAACCTGTCAGCCTATAAAGGCTGCCCTGCCGCGGTTAGCTATGTTTCGTCATTTTATTTAATGACATCCTCTACGTAGCTGACGGCTTTCATTATGTATAAGGTAAAACCATGTCATTTGGCGTTATATTTTTAATATTGGCAGTTGGATTTGTCGGGCTGATCACCCTGCCAAAACTGTTTTCTGATAAGCAGGCCACTGAGCCTGAGCCACCACCTGTGCGCGGTGATGATCTGGCTATTTGGCCATTTGCGCCCATGCCTATTATGACTGATACGGAAGTTATCTTCTTTAAAAAGTTAAAAAATGCCTTGCCCGAATATCATATCTTTGTCCAAGTTCAGCTGTCTCGTATCATTGAAGCAAACAGTGACGAAACCTCGGAGCGTAGCTTTTGGTTCAATCGCATTTGTCGCCAAAGCGTCGACTATGTCATCGTGGATATCGATGCGCAGACTACCTTGCTGGCCATCGAGCTTGATGATTGGACGCATAATAGTAAAGCGCGGCAAAAGGCGGATGATAAAAAGGATAAAGCGCTTGCCAGTGCCGGTATTGCTATCGTGCGCTTTCATGCCGAACGCATGCCGAGTGCCGATATGCTCAGATATGAACTGATGCAGGTGATTGAGAGTTATTGAGGTTATAATAAAAACTTAACCTTTATCTTTTGCTTAGCCAAGCTTTTTAGGATAAATCACAATCGGCCTGTCACCTTCAAAATATAATCCTATTCTTAAAACACCGTTTTCAGAATAGATAAGTGGTAACAGCCGATTGTCATAAAAGTCGCGCTTGCTAAACCATTCAATATAATGAGCGGCGCGTAATGCAGTTACATCAATCGTTGCAAGCGTGGCATTATCAGCTTTATCGCACCATTCGTGCATCGGAAAGCTTGGCGCTAGCCACGCAGGGTAATTAAAATTATGAGTGCCAACTGGCAAAAAGAAACGTCCTTTAATGACGCCATAACGCTTATCAATCTTCACTTGGCCATGACTTTTAGTCTCGACCCACACCGTACGAAACTGTTTGGTTTGCATGTGGGTCATTTTGCGCTGTAAATTGTCGTTAGAATTGATACCGACCCAATTTATCGGCGCAAACGGCGCTGAACCCATAAAAAACTTAATCGCCAGCTCCCAATGCTCAACCAGATTGTCTTCATGATTATACAAAATCAAATCCAGCTCGCCTGTTGTCTGCTTGCCATTGTATAACTGCACGTTATTGGCAAGCGTCTCGTACCGATGTAATTTGCGTGCAAAGCCATCTTCTAGCCAAAACGATAACAATCCTTCAAAGTGAAAACCCAAGCGATTGGGGCTAGGACGTTTTAATAAATAGCGGGTTAATGCCTGATAGTCATTGGTGGTATCCAACTCTTTTAAACGCGGCTTATAAGCTTCAAACTGCTGTTGCCAAAAGTCTGCGCTATGTATTGCAACTTTGTGGGTAGTTTGATGCGGTGCGAAATCCAACCACGTCGTCAAGACGTTAGGGCAGGCGAGTACATACGCCAAATCACGCACAAAAGGTCGCCGATAAGCTTCCCAAGGTGCATAGCTATCAAGGCGCGGCGTAAGCTCAGACATAGGACAAACCAGAGTAAATATAAAGTATTTACCCTAGCGACTTGCTTACTAAAAGTCTATAGCGAATCGTAATATGTTAAGATTGTAGTCATCTGGCAGAATATATGATTGCCAACCCTTTAATAATACAGAGGATTAAGTTATGAAGTACCTTTTGTAAATCGACTTTCCTTATAGCGGTCCTTTTGGTAGTGCGTTTTTTGATGCCATGAAAGAGTTGGCTGAAGATATCGCAACCGTAAACGGTCTGGTCTATAAGCTATGGACAGAAAATGAAGCAACGCAAGAAGCGGGCGGGATTTATGTGTTTGATAATTTGGACGATGCCAACAGATATTTAGAAAAGCATAGCCAAAGACTGACTTCATTTGGTTTTAAAGATATCAAATCCAAAATCTTTGTTATCAATGAAGCGCTAAGTGCGATTACTAAAGCGTCTTTGTAATACTTTATGAAGAATAATGAGCATAAAAAAAGCCAACCATTGATATCAATGGTTGGCTTTTTTGTTTAACTACTATGTTTGGTCGGAACGGCAGGATTTGAACCTGCGACCACTACACCCCCAGTGTAGTGCGCTACCAGACTGCGCTACGCCCCGAATGACTGACTATTTTACGCAAAATTATGCATATTGCAAGGGCTATTTATTTTAGTCAAAATCTACAATGGCATTTTACTTATCACAGTCAGTTGCATACATAGTTATTCAACCTTAACCTAGTAATTCTTTTAGGATTTGGTTGACTTGTTGCGGGTTGGCACTGCCGCGGCTGGCTTTCATCACTTGCCCAACCAAACCGTTAAAGGCTTTTTCTTTACCGCCGCGATACTCGTCGACCATCGCTTGGTTTTTGGCAATAACGTCTTCAACGATGGCTTTAATTGCGCCCGTATCGGTTTCTTGCTTAAGCCCTTTTTCTTCGATGATTTTATCAGCAGCGTCATCAGCATCGCCGCCTTCGCGCTCATAAAGCGCACTAAAGACTTTTTTAGCTAATTTGCCCGATAAAGTGTCATCTTTGATACGTGCCAGCATGCCAGCCAATTGTTTGGCGCTGATGGGCGAGTCGGCAATGTCTTTATCATCTTTATTAAGAGCACCGAGTAGATCGCCCATGACCCAGTTAGCTGCCATTTTGGCGTCTTGTTGCCCGACCTCAGCGACGACATTTTCAAAATAATCGGCGAGCGTACGGCTACCGGTCAAGATGCGAGCGTCGTATTCTGATAGTCCAAGCGCTTCTTCAAAGCGTGCACGGCGAGCAACAGGCAATTCGGGCATCGCAGCCTTGATGGCATCGACCGTATGCTGCTCGATACGCACTGGCAATAAGTCAGGGTCAGGAAAATAGCGATAGTCGTTGGCGTCTTCTTTGGTACGCATGGTGCGGGTTTCATCACGCTCAGGATCGTATAGCATCGTCGCTTGGATAACTTTACCGCCGTCCTCGATGATGTCGATTTGACGCTCGATTTCACGATTGATGGCGCGTTCGATAAAGCGGAATGAGTTGAGGTTTTTCAACTCCGTACGTGTTCCCAAATCTGCGCCCGGTTTACGCACAGAGACGTTACAGTCGCAGCGGAATGAGCCTTCTGCCATAATCGCATCTGAGATACCAAGCCATGTGACCAGCTGGTGAATGGCTTTGATGTAAGCAATCGCTTCGGCAGCTGAGCGCATATCAGGCTCAGAGACGATTTCGATAAGTGGCGTACCTGCGCGGTTAAGGTCAACGCCCGTCATACCATCGACGGCATCGTGCACGGATTTACCCGCATCTTCTTCTAGGTGCGCGCGGGTGATACCCATACGTTTCGGATATTCGTTTTTTTCGCCTTCATTGACCACCACATCGATGTAACCTTTGCCAACGATGGGGTTGGCCATTTGGGTGATTTGATAGCCTTTAGGCAAATCTGGATAGAAGTAGTTTTTACGGTCAAAGGTGTTAAATAATCCCAACTCAGCATTGACGCCAATACCAAATTTTAAGGCGCGATCGACGACGCCCGTATTCAATACAGGCAATACGCCAGGCAGGCCTAAATCAACGATACTGGCTTGGGTATTTGGCTCATGACCAAAGTCAGTCGGCGCGCTGGAAAATATCTTACTTTCAGTATTAAGTTGGCAATGAATCTCAATCCCGATGACTACTTCATAGCCATCGACGAACAGCTCTTTGCGGACGATATCTTGCTGAGCGGCATTATCAGTAGTAGTTGCTGTGTTCATTATACCGTCTCCTTCGCGATGGTAGAGTGTTGTAAATGGTGGTCGGTATGCTGCTGGAATAGATGGGCGGTAGAGAGCAGTTTGCTTTCTTGCCAATATTGACCAATCAATTGCAAACCAATAGGCAAACCGTTTGTGGTTAACCCAACCGGCTGACTAAGCGCAGGTAAACCCGCTAAGTTAACACCAATGGTATATACGTCCCCCAAATACATGGTTGCAGGATCAAGGTCTTCAGCAAGTTTATAAGCTGCGGTCGGCGCGGTTGGACTGGCGATGACATCACAATTGTTAAAAGCGTCTTCAAAGTCTTGTACGATGAGTCGGCGTACTTTTTGAGCCTTAGTGTAATAGGCGTCAAAGTAACCCGCGGATAGCGCATAAGTACCGGTCAAAATACGACGTTGTACTTCAGGGCCAAAGCCTTCTGAGCGTGAGCGCGTATATAAATCGAGCAGGTCGGTTGGGTTGTCACAGCGATAGCCAAAACGCACACCATCAAAACGTGATAGGTTCGATGATGCTTCAGCAGGGGCGAGCATATAATAAGTCGCAAGGGTAATTTCAGGGTCAGTGATGTTGACCTCTACAATCGTCGCACCAAGCGCTTCGTATTGTTTTAGCGCTGCACGTACCGCTTGCTCAACCTCAGCATCTAAGCCTTTGGTAAAGTACTCTTTTGCCACGCCAATACGTAAGCCTTCTAATGGCTTGGCGTTGTCGCCAGCAGTTGTGACGGCATCATTTAAGTCTTGCACGTAATCTGGCATATCATGCTTGATAGAAGTGGCATCGCGTGGGTCGTGACCAATCATCGGTTGTAGCAGATACGCACAGTCCATAGCACTGCGGCCCATGCTACCCGCTTGGTCAAGGCTTGACGCATAAGCAATCATACCAAAGCGCGAGATACGACCATAAGTTGGTTTGATACCGGTTAAACCACAAAATGAAGCAGGCTGACGGATAGAACCACCAGTATCGCTGGCAGTAGCAACCGGAACAAACCCTGCGGCAACGGCAGCGGCACTACCACCTGATGAGCCACCTGGGACGCGCTCAAGATTCCAAGGATTGTGTACCGCGCCATAATGCGAGCTCTCATTATCCGAGCCCATCGCAAACTCATCCATATTGAGCTTACCAAGGCTAATCATGCCGGCTTTATTGATATTGGTGACGACAGTGGCATCATAAGGTGACACAAAGTTATGCAGCATTTTTGAGCCACAAGTCGTTAAGACACCTTGGGTACAAAAGATATCTTTATGCGCCATCGGCACACCAAGCAGGGGACGCTTGTCACCTTGGGCACGCATCTCATCAGCGGCTTGTGCTTGCGCGCGCGCGGTTTCGGAGGTGTGGGTGATAAAGCTGTTGATCTTACTGTCGAGCGCGTCGATACGCTTGATATAGTGCTCAGTTAATTCTGCACTGCTAAATTGCTTGTCTTGCAAGCCCGTAATCAGCTGCTGGGTACTTAAAAGGTGAAGTTCAGACATAAGGTGTCGTCCGTCAAAATGTGAATAACATTAAATAAAGTGAAATACGGTAAAAATTATTGGGGCAATTATTCAATCACTTGTGGCACAAGGTATAAACCTGCTTCTACGGTAGGCGCGACCGATTGATTGCGCTCGCGATTGATATCGTGTTTGGCGACATCGGCGCGCAAATCTTGGCAAACTTCATGAATGTTTGATAAAGGTTTGATACCAGTGGTGTCGACACTACCAAGCGTTTGCATCAATTTTAATACGTCGCTGATATCGTCGGCGTAGCTGCTGGCGGTGTCTTCATCAACACCGAGGCGTGCAAGGCGGGCAACTTCTAAGATTTCTTTGCGGCTGACATTGCTTTCAGCGGCGAGGGTTTGCTGTGACATAGTTTCTCCAGTGAAGGATAGTTTTTATTAGAGTAGGGATAAAAATAGGTAATGACTAATAACTGAATAAAGTAATAATGTTTAAAATACACGCAAATAAACAATCTACCTGAGTATTTTATAAAGAGTGCCTTTATTATAAAGCATCTCACCGAAGATTACAGAGCAGGGCATCGATTGCTGCTGTATCTTTACTAACTTTGTTCAAATAAAGAGCATTACAAAATTGACCCAATAGTTATGGATTGATTGTCAATTGCTCAGCATTGCGTTCAGAAATACGTTACAGTATGCAGCCACTGCTCAGCGAAACGTTAAGTAAATGCCTTTAAATGCTTTAGCAAGACCCGCCGCAGCAATAATACTTGGTGATCGCGCCTTGTTAGTGTTTGAATTAAATGATGTTTCATTAAATGCCATGCTCTGCTCTGTCATTTCAAACTTTGTAACATCTTTTCGCGTTTAACGGCAAAATCCTAGCGTACTGATGCAAATTTCTGTGTTTTTTTTGAGCTAAATCGGTATAATTTAGCTCAGTTTTTTCATTTCATCATTATTGCTTCGGTTTGACTTGCTGCGATGATAAACTCGCGCCATCGGTCACGTCTTACGACGACCTGCTCAACACTGACGAGTAACCCTCAGTCAATTTCGTTCGCCTCATTCGCCTCATTTGTAATACGCTGGATATATTAGCCATGAACCCGTTTGGATTTTTATCAAATAATATCGCAATCGACCTCGGTACTGCGAACACCCTTATCTTTATTCCTGGTAAAGGGGTGGTGCTCGACGAGCCTACAGTGGTCGCGCTACGTAGTAATCGTACCCAAAACCCTACCGTCGCCGCCGTTGGTATTGATGCCAAACAGATGCTAGGTCGTACGCCTGCCAACATCACGGCTATTCGCCCATTAAAAGATGGCGTGATTGCAGACTTTGAAGTGACACAAAAAATGCTCAAGCATTTTATCACTAAAGTAAAAGCCAAGCGTTTTATGGCGCAGCCCAACGTGGTGGTTTGTGTGCCTTGCAAATCGACGTTGGTTGAGCGTAAAGCGATTCGTGAAGCGGTATCGTCGGCTGGCGCGAGCAAAGTCTTGTTGTTAGAAGAGCCAATGGCTGCCGCTATCGGTGCGGGCATGCCCGTGCATGAAGCCAGTGGTTCAATGGTCGTTGATATCGGCGGCGGCACGACTGAGATTGCTGTTATCGCACTGTCAGGCTGCGTCTACGCCGAGTCGATTCGTATCGGCGGCGATATGTTTGATGAAGCGATTATTACTCATGTGCGCCGTACGCATGGCTGCGTGATTGGTGAAACCACCGCTGAGCGTATCAAGCAAGAGGTGGGTTCGGCATTAAATGAAGACAGCCAATTAGAAGTTGAAGTTCGCGGTCGCAGCATGGCAGAAGGCGTACCAAAGACCTTTACGGTCAATTCAGAAGAAGTACAAAAGGCTCTCAGCGACCCATTAAGTGGCATTGTGAGCGCGGTAAAAGCAGCACTTGAACAGACGCCACCTGAGCTGTCATCAGACATCGCTGAGCGCGGTATTGTCTTAACCGGCGGCGGTGCATTGCTGCGTGATTTAGACAAGCTTATCTCTAAAGAAACCGGTCTGCCTGTGACGGTCGCTGAAGAGCCATTAACTTGTGTCAGCCGTGGCGGCGGTATTGCGCTTGATTTTATCAACAACAAAAGCCTAAATATGATTTTTGTTTAAGTTGTGAATATTAAAGCGCTATAAAAATTGTTTGATCCTATTTGTTTTTTCTTATTAAAGGTAGCCAATAAGGTTGCCTTTAATGACATTTAGCCATACCAAAATGCGATAGCAGTACGATATCAGCTAAACGTCGCTAATAATATATCGACATTATTTTAAACTGACGCTATAGGCTGATATTTGTTGCTCTTATGGCGCGTCGCAGCTATTGCTCACCTTAAAACCTCTAAATTAGACCAATTATGATTCCAAGTATTTTTGCTCGTCAGCCGCTCGCGCTTCGTAAGACTGCTATCGTATTGATAGTGGCGCTGGTATTGATGTGGTTTGATAGCAAAAATCCAGAATGGTTTAAGCCGATACGCTCGACCACCCATGCCGCCATGCAGCCTATTTATGAGCTGTCGTTATTACCAAGTTATGCAAAACACTGGTCGAGCGGCAGCTTGCAGTCGAAAGAAGCGCTACGCCGTGAAAACATGCAGCTAAAAACGCAACTTATCCATGCCCAAGCTAAGCTGCAGCAGCAGGATTATGTCTTGGCACAGAACGCGCGTTTGCAAGGTATCTTATCGACCACGCGCCCTGAGCAATTTGATTTAAACCTAGCGCAAGTGATTGGAACGGATACCAATCTGCTCAGGCAAATTGTGGTACTTAATAAAGGCGAGCAAGATGGCGTGCAAGTTGGTCAAACGGTCATCGATGAAGTGGGCATTTTAGGTCAGATTATTAATGTCTATCCTAATACCAGTCGCTTATTGCTGATTACCGATGAGCAGCAATCGGTTGCTGTGACCGTCAAACGTACCGGACAGCGGGCTATTGTCACGGGCGAGGGCATACCGACCTCATTACGCCTTAACTACGTCTTTAAAACCTCAGATGTGCGCGTCGGCGATGAGCTGGTGTCTTCAGGCTTGGGCGGACGTATTCCGGCGGGCTATCGCGTTGGTCGTATCGCCCATGTCGAAGACACGCAAGAAGATAACTTTAGAAGTATTGAAGTCACGCCAGCGGCAAACTTTATCGACAATGCCTATGTATTGGTGCTGCAAGATAAACTGGTTAATAGAAGAAATGCCGGTATTAAAGAAAACTAAGGGCTTGTCAGCTTACTCATAAGTCCACATTGCGCGTCATTATTTATAGCATAGACATTTGCACAGATATTTACATAGACGTCTGGATAGACAGATAAGATAAATAGTATTCAAAATTATTTGGTCAACTAGCGCTGCTACTCTTTTCAATATTAAATGAACGATTAAATAGCTGCTAAACTCTCGCTAAAGGTAAGTATTCATGGCATACGCGGATTTTGATGATGCAACTGGCGTACTCCCGGCCTTGATTATACTGAGTTTTATTATTGCCTCATCGCTGAGCGTCTATCCTTTAAGCCCAAGTATGGCCGCCCTGCGCCCAATGGTCATGGTCATGGTGCTGATTTTTTGGTTACTGTTTCAGCCGCGCTATGTCGGGATTTTCAGCGCCTTTGCTATTGGTATTATCGCCGATTTATTAATGGATACCCACTTAGGTCAGCAAGCGTTCGCCGCCGTTATGGTAGCGATGGTCATCAAAATCACCAGTATCTATATCAGACAGCTTAATACCATTAGCGCTTGGCTTATTGCAAGCTTAGGATTGGTTGTTTTCCAAGTCAGCTTATGGATATTGCAACTCTTTATCCAAAATACCTTTGTTGCGCAATCTGCCTTATCCTTATTTATGAGTATCATCAGCTGGCCATTGGTGTTATTGACATTACGGAGATTTGCCCGCTAGTTTTTTACATTTATTTGTTTCATAAAGCTGAAAAACCATAAATTTATAAAATAAGAGTTAACACAATGAATCTCATTTTAGCGTCTGGCTCGCCGCGGCGTCATGAGCTGCTAACCAGAGCGCAACTCGACTTTACGGTCATGAGCGTCGATATTGATGAGACGCCGCATGTGAATGAATCTCCTAAAGATTACATTGAACGTATGGTTGCTAGCAAAGCAGAAGCGGCGCTAGAGCAATTGAATAAAAAGCTAAATAAAAAGTTAAACGACAGGCAAACTGATTTATCTGCATCTCTAATTATTTTAACCGCTGATACCATTGGCGTCTTAGCCGATGGCAAAACGGTATTGGTCAAGCCTGACAGCCGTGAAGACGCTTATCGCATGTGGCAACAGATGTCTGATGTCACCCACCAAGTATGGACAGCAGTGCAAGCAACTCAAGTATTGTTATCTGTTAAGCCTTCAAGCTCTCCAAACTCCGGCAGAGCATTTCAAATCGTGAATCAACAACAAATCACTGAGCGCACCGATGTCACCTTTATTCCTTTAACCGAAGAGATGATGGAAAACTATTGGGACAGCGGCGAGCCTGCTGATAAAGCTGGTGGCTACGGTATTCAGGGTTTGGGCGCCGCCTGGGTAAGCCGCATTAATGGCAGCTATACCAATGTGGTTGGTTTACCGCTGGCACAAACTGTGGCGTTGATTAAAAATATCACGGCTATCAGCGCCAACGATAAAGCCTAAGCACTGAAGAAATAAACTGGGCAAATAAATAGGTTAGAGTAGAGCGTATTTGATGTAGGATAATTAAATGGTTGGTCTTACATGAGATGGCAAATGGCTATCACTCAATTATCTGCACATAATGACACGCTAGGATAATGGGCAAACCCAAGGTGCATTTGGTACACTGTGAGGCTACCAAACGATGAACGCTTCACAAGAAAGCTGAGTGCTAAGAGAAAATATTATGTCCGAAGAGCTGCTGATTAATATTAGTCCCATGGAATCGCGCGTCGCCGTGTTAGATAACGGGGTGTTGGGCGAGATTTATATCGAGCGTCATCATAAACTGGGCTTGGTCGGCAATATTTATTTGGGCACGGTAGTACGCGTGCTTCCGGGTATGCAGGCAGCTTTTGTCGACATCGGCCAGTCACGCACAGCGTTTTTACATGTCAATGACATGCAGCGCGAACCGCGTCCTGTTAGCGAGAGCAAAAATAAGACCTCAGAAAACACCAATAACCAACGTCCTGTTATCGAAGCTACCGCTGATGATTTGGCGGTCACGCCGCCTGTGATCAGTGCGCACAGCACCGAGGTTGTAGCCGTTACAAAATCTCTTATCCAGCATCGACTGCACGAAGGCCAACGTATCTTAGTACAAGTGACCAAAGACCAGCTTGGTAGCAAGGGCGCGCGTTTAACTACCAATATATCGCTACCATCACGTTACTTGGTCTATCTGCCATCGAGTGACCATATCGGTATCTCGCAGCGTATTGATGGCGAAGAAGAACGTACTCGTCTCAAAACTGAACTGGCGAGCCTGATGCAAACGGTCAATCTACAAGGTGGGCTGATTGCGCGCACCGCTGCTGAGCGCGTGCCAGTCGATAAACTCGAAGAAGATATCTACTATCTATTGCAGCTCTGGCGCACCATTTGTGCCCGTCGCCAAGAAACAAAACCAAATCAAAGCTCTGAGCTTATTTATCAAGAATTATCACTGCCGCTACGCTCCATTCGTGACTTGGTGCATGCCGATACCGAAAAAGTGGTGATTGATAACGCGCAAATCTATGAGCAAGTCCGTTATTTTGCTAAAGAGTTTGTGCCTTTCGTCTACGACCGTATTGTGCATTATACCGCCGAGCCTTCCTTGTTTGATGTCCACCGTGTCGAGGATGATTTGCGTGATGCCCTAAAACGTCGTGTCGATTTAAAGTCTGGCGGTTATCTGATTATCGATCAAACCGAAGCCATGACCACCATCGATGTCAATACTGGCTCTTTTGTCGGTGGGCGCTCGTTAGAAGATACCGTTTATAAAACCAATTTAGAGGCCACCCACGCTATTGCACGGCAATTACGCCTAAGAAACCTTGGCGGCATTATTATCTTAGATTTTATTGATATGCTTGAGCAGCAGCATAAAGATGATATTTTAGAGAGCCTGCAAGCGCAGCTAGCGCAAGACTACGCCAAAACCAAAATTACCCAAGTCAGTGAGCTTGGGCTGGTTGAAATGACGCGTAAACGTACCCGTGAGTCGCTTGGACAGCAGCTATGTGAACCTTGCTCAACCTGTCAGGGTCGCGGCTTTGTTAAAACGGCCGAAACCGTTTGCTTTGAGATATTTCGCGAGATTATGCGCTGTGCGCGAACTTATAACTCGCCCAAGAAATTCACTGTGGTTGCCCATGCTGCCGTCATTGACTTACTATTGACCACCGAATCAGACACCGTCGCAGATTTAGAGTATCTATTAGGTAGAGTGATTACCTTTGAGGTCGAAAATCTCTATACCCAAGAGCAATATGACATCGTTTTAGATTAATGATAGAGTAAATTTATACCATTATAAAGTATCTTAATTGAGGTTTTGATAAGAAAATTATTGATAAAAGCGCTTGTTTATAAAGGGGGATATCTCAAAACACCGCCGATATTACTCTTGCAATGAGCGAAATACTATGTATAATACACACCACTGAATTATATATGCGCAGCCAATTAAACAGCTGGCGCTATGACAGCTAGAGCATCGTTTCTAGCACTATTTCATTATGCCTTTGCTGACATCCTATAATGGAAGGGTCGGCGGGGCTTTAAACTATTTTGCTTTTGGCACGCTATAAGTTCCGGTAACGAACTCATTCTGGTTAAGAACAGAAGGCCGCTTAAAGTGAATATTTAACCAAACGGCTTTTGCTCATATCTTTGCAAAGCAAGAATGACAAAAGCACATATTAGGAGCTTGCTGGCATGGCTAACCAGAGAATCCGTATCCGTCTTAAGTCTTTTGATCATCGTCTGATTGATCAATCTGCACAAGAGATCGTTGATACTGCAAAGCGCACCGGTGCGCAAGTTTGTGGTCCTGTACCGTTGCCGACTCGCATTGAGCGCTTCAACGTTCTAACCTCACCACACGTTAATAAAGACGCTCGTGACCAGTACGAAATCCGTACTCACAAGCGTATGGTTGATATCGTTCAGCCTACCGACAAAACTGTGGATGCGCTAATGAAGTTAGACTTAGCGGCGGGTGTTGACGTTCAAATTGCTTTGGGTTAATGCAAAACACACCCAACCCATTAATATAAGATATAAAGAGGTCTAAAATGGCGATCGGTTTAGTCGGTAAAAAATGCGGCATGACCCGTATCTTCACTGAAGCAGGCGAATCTATTCCTGTTACAGTGGTTGAGGTCCATGCTAACCGCATTACTCAAGTAAAAAATACTGATGTAGATGGCTATCAAGCCATTCAAGTTACCACAGGTACTCGTCGTGACAGCCGCGTAACTGCTGCACAGAAAGGTCACTTCGCTAAAGCTGGCGTTGCAGCTGGCCGTGGTGTATGGGAATTTCGTGCCAATGACAGCGATCTTGAAGGTCGTGAAATTGGTGGTGAGATCCTAGCTGACTTGTTCGAACAAGGTCAGATTGTAGATGTCACAGGACAGAGTAAAGGTAAAGGCTTTCAAGGCGGCGTAAAGCGTCACAACTTTAGCATGCAAGATGCCACTCATGGTAACTCAGTGTCTCACCGTGTCCTTGGTTCAACTGGTCAAAACCAGTCACCAGGTAAAGTCTTCAAAGGCAAAAAAATGCCAGGTCAAATGGGTAACAAACGCGTTACCGTTCAGGGCCTAGAAGTGATATCGGTTGATGTTGAAAAAGGGTTACTTGTCATCAAGGGTGCTATCCCAGGTGCCACCGGTGGCGATGTCATCGTACGTCCGTCAGTCAAAGCCTAAGCAAGGGGATTAACGTGGATTTAAAAACAGTTACAGGGGCGGCAGTTGAGCTTTCTGATACGGCTTTCGGTCGTGAATTCAACGAAGCATTAGTGCATCAGGTCGTCACCGCATATCTTGCTGGTGCTCGTCAAGGTACACGCGCTCAGAAAACCCGTGCCGAAGTTTCTGGTGGTGGCATCAAGCCATGGCGCCAAAAAGGTACTGGTCGCGCTCGTGCAGGTTCTATTCGTAGCCCAATCTGGCGTTCAGGTGGTCGTGCATTCGCAGCCAAACCACAAGATTGGTCACAGAAAGTTAACCGCAAAATGTATCGCGGTGCGATGCAGTGCATCCTAGCCGAATTGATTCGCCAAGAGCGTTTGATTTTGGTTGAAGAGCTAAGCGTTTCTGGTCCTAAGACCAAAGAGCTGATTGCAAAGTTAAATGATTTGGGCGCACCTCGTGCACTCATCGTCACCAAAGAAGTTGACGAAAATCTATACTTAGCTGCGCGCAACATCCCACACGTCAATGTACTTGGTACAAACGAAGTGGATCCAGTGAGCTTGATTGCTTTTGATAAAGTAATCATGTCAGTTGAAGCTGCGAAACAATTTGAGGAAGCACTAGCATGAATAACGCAAGACTTTATCAGGTCTTAAGAGGGCCTGTATTCTCAGAAAAATCTCAAATGCTTGGCGACTCACTTGGTGTACAGGTATTTAAAGTTGACTCTAATGCTACTAAGCTTGAAGTCAAAAAAGCGGTTGAGATGATGTTCGAAGGCGTTGAAGTTTTAAAAGTAAACACTTTGAATGTTAAAGGTAAGACAAAGCGTTTTGGTAAAAATATCGGCCGTCGTAATGACTATAAAAAAGCCTACGTTACCTTAAAAGCTGGTCAAGATGTACAAATGGCTGATGCTGGTGAAGAAGTCGCAAACACGACTGCTTCTACTAGTGAAACAGCGAACAACGAATAAGGATTACACTCATGCCTATCGTAAAAGCAAAGCCAACATCACCAGGCCGTCGTTTTGTTGAAAAAGTGGTGCATCCACACCTTTACAAAGGTCGTCCTTTTGCAGCGCTTCTCGAATCAAAAAGTAAGTCAGGTGGTCGTAACAATAATGGTCGCATCACGACTCGTCACGTTGGTGGTGGTCATAAGCAGCATTATCGTATTATCGATTTTAAACGTACTAAAGACAATATCCCAGCTGTGGTTGAGCGTATCGAATACGATCCTAACCGTACTGCACACATTGCTTTACTTAAGTACGCTGACGGCGAACGTCGCTATATCATTGCTGCTAAAAAACAAGCAGTTGGCGATACCGTCATGTCAGGAGAGAACTCTCCAATCCGTCCAGGTAACTGCTTACCACTGAAAAACATCCCATTGGGTACTGTGATACACAATATCGAACTTAAAATCGGTAAAGGTGCACAGCTAGCTCGTTCTGCGGGTGCCAGCGTTCAGCTACTAGGTCGTGACGGTATTTATGCTATTCTACGTCTACGCTCAGGTGAAACTCGCCGCGTACACGTGAATTGCCGTGCTGTTATTGGTGAAGTTTCTAACACTGAAAATAACTTGAAATCACTTGGTAAAGCCGGTGCTTCACGTTGGCGCGGTGTTCGTCCTTCTGTTCGTGGTGTCGCTATGAACCCGGTTGATCACCCACACGGTGGTGGTGAAGGTCGTAACAAAGGTCGCCATCCAACCAGCCCTTGGGGTCAGAAGTCTAAAGGACTTAAAACGCGTCATAATAAGCGTACTGACAGTATGATCATCCGCCGCCGCGCCAAGAAGAAATAAAGGAAGAATTTCATGCCTCGTTCATTGAAAAAAGGTCCATTCATAGACGCGCACTTATTTGCTAAAGTTGAGAATGCATTAGACACCAACTCACGCAAACCAATTAAAACTTGGTCGCGCCGCTCGATGATTTTGCCACAAATGGTTGGCCTAACCTTATCTGTTCACAACGGCCGTACTCACGTACCGGTTATCGTAAGCGAGCAGATGGTTGGTCATAAACTAGGTGAATTTGCCCCGACTCGTACATATCGTGGTCATGGCATTGACAAGAAAGCTAAGAGATAAGGTGCTTACCATGGAAGTAACTGCAAAATTACGCGGTGCCGCCATATCGGCACAAAAAGTTAGACTCGTTGCTGATGAAGTTCGTGGCAAATCTATCGAGCGTGCTTTGGATATCCTAACGTATAGTAATAAAAAAGGCGCTGTTTTCGTTAAGAAATGTCTTGACTCAGCCATCGCCAATGCCGAACACAACAACGGTTTAGATATCGATACTCTTAAAGTATCAACCATCTACGTTGATGAAGGCATTACGCTAAAACGTATCCTACCACGTGCTAAAGGTCGCGCTGATCGTATCAGTAAGCGTACTTGTCACATCACTATAAAGGTAGGAGAATAAGTTATGGGTCAAAAAGTACATCCAATCGGAATTCGTCTTGGTGTTGTCAAAAAGCATAACGCAAACTGGTATGCTAACCCTAAACAATACTCAGAATACCTCATCAACGACATTCAAGTTCGTGAGTATCTACGCAAAAAACTAGACAACGCTATGATCAGCAACATTATGATTGAGCGTCCTACTGGTGCTGCTAAGATTACCATCGCCACTGCGCGTCCTGGTATTGTTATCGGTAAAAAAGGCGAAGATATCGAAAGACTTCAAAAAGAATTGACCAAAATTATGGGCGTACCTGCTCAGGTCAACATTGAAGAAATCACATCACCTGATCTTGATGCACGTTTGGTAGCAGACGGTATCGGCAGCCAGCTTGAGCGCCGTGTTATGTTCCGTCGTGCGATGAAACGCGCCGTACAGAACAGCATGCGTTCTGGTGCTAAAGGTATTAAAGTTGAGCTGTCTGGCCGTCTTGGCGGTGCTGAGATTGCTCGTACTGAATGGTACCGTGAAGGTCGTGTGCCATTGCATACACTCCGCGCTGATATTGACTACGCGTCAATTCGTGCAGAAACCACATACGGCACTATCGGTGTAAAAGTTTGGATTTTCCGTGGCGAAATCCTTGACGGTATGAACAGCGTATATAATCCCGTCAAAGAAGAGCAGACTCGTGCGCCAAAACGCCGTGGTCGTGGAAACGGAAACCGTCGAAACACAGACAGAGGTTAAACTATGTTACAGCCAAAACGTACCAAGTTTCGTAAAATGCACAAAGGTCGTAACACAGGTCTTGCTCACCGTGGAAGCACCGTTGCATTCGGACAAATTGGTCTAAAATCGTTGACTCGTGGTCGTATGACTGCCCGTCAAATTGAAGCAGCACGTCGTACCATCACTCGTAAAATCAAGCGTGGCGGTAAGATTTGGATTCGTGTATTCCCAGACAAACCTATTACCAACAAACCACTAGAAGTACGTATGGGTAAAGGTAAAGGTCCAGTCGAGTATTGGGTATGCGAAATCAAACCTGGTAAAGTGCTATATGAACTCGAAGGGGTTTCAGAAGAACTTGCTCGCGAAGCGTTAACGCTTGCTGCAGCAAAACTGCCCTTTAAAACTACCATTGTTAAGCGGACGATAATGTAATGAAGATCAGTGAATTACGTGATAAATCATTAGAAGAACTGACTCAGTTACTTGATGAAAAGCAACTTGATGCTTTCCGTATTCGTATGGCTAAAGCAACGGGTCAGTTGGGTAACACCCATGAAGTCAGAAGCAATCGTCGCACGATTGCTCAGATTCAGACTTTGATTAACGAGAAACAACGAGGCGACTCATGAGCGATAACAATCAAACAGCTAATGCTAGCGTATTGACAGGACGAGTTGTCAGCGACAAGATGGACAAATCCATCACAGTTTTGATTGAGCGTCTGGTTCGTCATCCTTTGTATGGCAAACAGCTTCGTCGTTCTACAAAAATCAAAGCTCATGATGAAGATAACGTTTGTCAACAAGGCGACCTTGTCCGCATCAAAGAAACGCGTCCAATCTCAAAAACCAAGTCTTGGACTTTGGTTGAAGTGGTTGAAAAAGTAGAAAAAATCTAAGTAAATTGCATTAAAAGCCAGAAGCTGTTAAAATAGCCGCCTTTTTAAGGATGCTGATTGCGCCGAGCGTATATCACTCACATTAAGAGTAGCAGCGGTTATTAATATTAAAATGCCGACTACTCATTCTGTGCTAGCGGCAGCAACTGGTTTTTATTGCTCATACGTGTGGAGTAACGCTATGATTCAGGTTGAATCGATGCTGGAAGTTGCAGACAATAGCGGTGCAAGACGAGTTCAGTGCATTAAAGTACTGGGTGGCTCTCATCGTCGTTATGCATCAGTTGGCGACATTATTAAAGTAACGGTTAAAGAAGCCATTCCGCGTGGTCGTGTTAAAAAAGGCGACGTGATGAATGCTGTAGTTGTACGTACCAAAAAAGGCGTTCGTCGTCCTGATGGTTCAGTTCTGCGTTTTGATGACAATGCTGCGGTATTGTTGAACCAAAACAAAGCACCGATAGCAACTCGTATTTTTGGACCGGTAACTCGTGAACTACGTGGTGATCAGTTTATGAAAATTGTATCACTAGCACCAGAAGTATTGTGAGGTAATCCATGTCAAAATTACGTAAAGGCGATACAGTTATCGTGATTGCTGGGAAAGACAAAGGCAAGCAAGGTACTGTGCAAGCTGTAAAAAACGATCGTATTAAAGTTGAAGGCATCAACATTGTCACCAAACATCAGAAGCCAAATCAGGCAACTGGTACTGAAGGTGGCATCGTTAAGCAAGAAGCTTTTTTGCATATCTCAAATGTCGCAATTTTAAATGCGCAAACCCAAAAAGCTGATCGTATTACTTATCAGTTCGGTGAAGACGGCAAGAAACAACGCGTCTATCGTTCGAACGGTGAAGTAGTGGCGACTGCGTAAGACACTAAGGGTGTAATGGTAATGGCAAGATTAAAATCTTTATATAACGAAGAATTAAAGCAACAAATCAAAGAAGAGCTTGGTTTGGCGAACGTGATGCAAGTGCCTAAAATCACTAAAATCACGCTTAATATGGGTGTAGGCGGCGCGTCTCAAGACAAAAAATTGCTTGAAGGTGCTGTAGCTGACATGACCGCTATCGCTGGTCAAAAACCTGTCGTCACCAAAGCGCGCAAATCAGTTGCTGGCTTTAAAATTCGTGAAGAATGGCCAATTGGCTGTAAAGTAACGCTGCGCGGTGAGCAAATGTACGAATTTTTAGATCGTCTCATTGCCATTGCAATTCCTCGTATTCGTGATTTCCGCGGTTTTTCACCTAAAGCCTTTGACGGACGTGGTAACTACTCATTGGGTATCAAAGAACAAATCGTATTCCCAGAAGTAGACTTTGACAAGATTGATCGTATCCGCGGTATGGATGTGACCATCACCACGTCAGCTGGTAATGATGAAGAAGGTCGTGCGTTGCTTAAAGCATTCGGCTTCCCATTTAAATAAGGTAAAGACGTTATGGCAAAGAAGAGCATGATTAACCGCGAATTAAAACGCGAAAAAATGGTTGCTAAATATGCTGAAAAGCGTATTAAGCTAAAAGAAACTATCAGTGATATCAACGCATCAGACGAAGAGCGTATGGAAGCGATGCTAGAGCTACAAGCCCTACCACGCAACGCATCACCAGTACGTCTACGCAACCGTTGTGCTATCACTGGTCGTCCTCACGGTTACTTCCGCAAGTTTGGCTTATCACGCAATATGCTGCGTGAGCGTGTCATGCAAGGCGATGTGCCTGGTGTTCGTAAAGCAAGCTGGTAAGGAGTAACGATATGAGTATGCAAGATACCGTTGGGGATATGCTAACCCGTATTCGTAACGCACAAATGGCTAATAAAGTATCGGTAGCAATGCCGAGCTCTAAACTACGTAAATCAATCGCTGACTTATTAGTAAGCGAAGGTTATGTAGCCAGCGCTGTTGTGACTGAGCAAGAAAATAACAAAGCAACTTTGACCATCGAGTTAAAATACTTCGAAGGCAAAGCGGTTATTGAAACGATCCAACGTTATAGCCGTCCTGGCCTACGCCAGCATCGCGGTAAAGACGCTATCCCTACTGTTAAACAAGGTATGGGTGTTGCTATCGTATCAACCAGCCAAGGTATCATGAGCGATCGTGCTGCACGCGCTGCTGGTATCGGTGGTGAAATCGTTGCATTCGTTGCTTAATTAGCAATCATTGCTATCGGTAACGAGACGATAAAGTCTACTTGATCTTCGTTGGGCACTTATCAATTTTATCATACATGTTTTTTAACATTGATAGGTGCCTAATGCAGTCAATTATGCTAAACTAACACGCTTTTTAGCCTGTTAGTTTTTTCGCTAATAAAAGTAAGTTAATTTTTTTAAGGAATATTCCTATGTCTCGTGTGGCTAAAGCCCCAGTAGCACTGCCTAGCGGCGTAAGTGTTACTTTGAACGATCGGCAGGTCGAAGTTAAAGGCAAAAATGGCAATATGTCTTTACGCCTGCATGAATTGGTCGAGCTAAAACAGGAAGATGATGCAATTCTTCTCTCACCTGCAGCCGATTCAAAAGAAGCCATGATGCATACTGGCACCATGCGCTCTTTACTAAACAATTTAGTAATAGGCGTAAATGAAGGTTTTGAAAGACGCCTTCAACTTATTGGTGTTGGTTATCGCGCTCAAGCTACTGGTAATAAAGTAACGCTAAACGTTGGTTACTCACATCCAGTAGAATATACGCTACCTGAAGGTGTATCAGCTGAAACCCCAACGCAGACTGAAATCGTTTTAAAATCAAACGATAAGCAGCAGCTTGGTCAAGCAGCGGCTAATATCCGCGGTTTCCGCCCACCAGAGCCTTATAAAGGTAAAGGTATTCGTTATAGTGACGAGCATGTGATTCGCAAAGAAGCCAAGAAAAAATAAGGTGAGTTGAAATGTTTGATAAAAAAGCAGCTCGTCTACGTCGAGCAAAGAAAACCCGTGCACATATCCGTTTTTTAGGCGTAAATCGCTTAACGGTTAATCGCACCCCAAGACATATTTATGCCCAAATTATCTCTCCAAACGGTGGTGAAGTGATTGCTCAGGCATCTACCTTAGACAGCAGCTTACGTTCAGGTGCAACTGGTAACGTTGATGCAGCGACGTCTGTGGGCCAATTAATCGCAGAACGCGCAAAAGCAGCTGGTATTACTAAAGTTGCCTTTGACCGTAGTGGTTTTAAATATCATGGTCGAGTAAAAGCTTTAGCTGAAGCTGCTCGCGAAAACGGATTGGAGTTTTAATCATGGCTAGAAATGATAAAAATGATAAAAATGAACAGACTGACGGTCTAGTAGAACGCTTAGTTACCGTTGATCGCGTTGCAAAAGTGGTTAAAGGTGGTCGTATTTTCTCATTTACTGCGCTAACCGTAGTGGGTGATGGCAATGGCCGTGTTGGTTTTGGTCGTGGTAAAGCACGTGAAGTGCCAGCTGCTATCCAAAAAGCACTTGAAGCTGCTAAGCGCAACATGATTACTGTTGAGCTTGATGGTGCAACATTGTTCCATCCGATCAAAGCACGTCATGGTGCTAGTAAAGTCTACATGCAGCCTGCATCTGAAGGTACTGGTGTAATCGCTGGTGGCGCAATGCGTGCAGTATTAGAAGTTGCTGGTGTTAAAGACGTTTTAACGAAATCTCATGGTTCTACCAACACGGCAAACGTTGTACGTGCAACATTTAACGGTTTACGTGATATGTCAACTCCAGAAAAGATGGCAGCAAAACGTGGTAAATCTGTAGACGAAATCTTGGGTTAACTTAGAAACTAGGTGAGTTACGATGAAAAAAATGAAAGTCACTCAATTTAAATCGGGTGCCCATCGCCTCAAGAGCCACAAAGCGAGCTTGAAAGGATTGGGTTTACGCCGTATTGGTCATACTGTTGAAGTAGAAGATACTCCTTCAACCCGTGGTATGGTCAATCGCGTCAACTACATGGTAAAAGTGGAGGAAGCGTAATGGGACTTAGATTAAATGAATTATCACCAGGTGTTGGCGCGAAAAAAACTGCCCAACGTCGTGGTCGTGGTATCGGTTCAGGTCTTGGCAAAACTGGTGGTCGCGGTGTAAAAGGTCAGAAATCTCGTTCAGGTTCTAGCATCCGCTCAGGATTTGAAGGTGGTCAAATGCCTTTATATCGTCGCCTACCAAAATTTGGCTTCACCAGTAAAATGGCAATGACGACTGCTGAAGTTCGTCTGTCTGAATTAAACAAAGTCGAAGGCGATGTGGTTAGCATTGAAACACTAAAAGCTGCTAACGTTATCCGTCATGACATGAAACGCGTTCGTATTATGTTGTCAGGCGAAGTCACTAAAGCTTATACTTTTAAAGGTATCAAAGTGACTAAAGGCGCCAAGCAAGCAATCGAAGCTGCTGGTGGTAGCATCGAGGAGTAGTAACGTGTCAAAACAATCAATGTCATCGACTGGTATACCGCTCAATCCATTTGCCTTTATACGTAAGTATGATGAATTATGGACGCGTTTATTATTCTTAATCGGCGCATTGATTGTTTATCGTTTAGGGTCACATATTCCAGTACCGGGTATCAATCCGGTTAACTTGGCTGATCTGTTTTCGCGCAACGAAAATACCATTTTGAGCATGTTTAACATGTTCTCAGGTGGTGCACTAGAACGTATGTCCATCATGGCACTTGGCATCATGCCGTATATTTCAGCATCTATTATCGTTCAGATGATGTCGGCGGTATTGCCATCGCTTGAAGCCCTCAAAAAAGAAGGCGAAGCGGGACGACGTAAGCTAAACAAGTACACCCGTCAAGGGACACTTGGATTAGCACTAGTACAGTCATTAGGAATGTGTGCTGGCCTTATCAGTCAGAATCTTACCTTATCTACTGGTTTGACTTTTTATATTCCAGCGGTTACCTCATTGGTAGCTGGCGCTATGTTCCTAATGTGGCTTGGTGAGCAAATTACAGAACGCGGCGTGGGTAATGGTATCTCAATGCTCATCTTTGCGAGTATTGTGGCTGGTACGCCAGGTATGATTTCGCAGTCTATCGAACAGGTCAATCAAGGGCAGATGAACTTGATTGTACTTTTTATCTTTGTATTGCTAGGCATCGCGGTGACTGCCGGTATCGTTTATATTGAACGAGCGCAGCGCCGTGTCCCAGTAAACTATGCGCAGAAGCAACAACAAGGTCGCAAAATTTATGCTCAGCAGCAGTCGCATTTGCCGCTTAAGCTAAATATGGCAGGGGTTATTCCCGCTATTTTTGCCAGCTCGTTATTGTTGTTTCCAGCAAGTTTAGGACAATGGGTTGGTCAATCGGCTGATCCTACTTTTACACAAAAGATATTACAAAATATGGCATTGGTGTTGTCTCCAGGGCAGCCGCTGTATTTGGTTCTGTTTGGCGCAATGATTATTTTCTTCTGTTACTTTTACACGGCATTGGTATTTAGTCCGCGTGAAGTTGCTGAAAACCTTAAACGTAGTGGTGCGTATATCCCAGGTATTCGCCCCGGACAACAAACTCAGCGTTACCTTGATCATGTATTAAACCGACTGACCTTTATTGGCGCGATGTATATGACGGTTATTTGTTTAATGCCAATGGTCGTGCAGTCATCGTTTGGTGTGCCGTTTCAACTTGGTGGTACGTCATTACTGATTATGGTGGTTGTGGTAATGGACTTCATTTCGCAAATCCAAGCGCATTTGATGACCCATCAATATCATGATCAGACGTTAATTCAATCGCCCACTCAACCTTAAATGAGCGGTACGATATCTCAAAGGAGTATGCTATGAAAGTTCAAGCATCAGTTAAGAAGATTTGTGGTAGCTGTAAAGTTGTGCGCCGTAAAGGCCGTGTACATGTTATTTGTACCGCAGAACCTCGCCACAAGCAACGTCAAGGTTAATGTTTTAAAGACATAAAGCGTCACGCTTATTGGTTTTATAAAATTAATACTTGAAAAATAACGGCGGATGCGATATCATCCGCCACTTGCCGTAGTTTATGCAAAATCTTTTATAAAATGGTCAATGAAGAGACTTGTTATCAAGTTGAAGCAGCGATAATAATTATAAAAGCTTTAGTATTGACAGCAACAAATCTGAAAAATAACGCTTTATTAATGAATAAAGCTTATTTTTCTTTAATGGAGAGAAATCAATGGCTCGTATTGCCGGCGTAAACATTCCGGATAATAAGCATGCTGTTATTTCACTAACTTATATCTTTGGTATAGGTCGTACCACTGCTCAGAAAATCTTAGAAGCAGTTGGCATTGCCCCTACTACTAAAGTTAGCCAGTTAGATGATACACAGTTAGATGCTATCCGTGCACAAGTTGCAAATTACATGACTGAAGGTGATCTTCGTCGTGAAGTGTCAATGAATATCAAGCGCTTGGTTGATCTTGGTTGTTACCGTGGCATCCGCCATCGCCGTAACCTACCAGTTAGAGGTCAGAACACCAAGAACAACGCTCGTACTCGTAAGGGTCCGACACGCCCTCTCAAAAGATAATTAACTTAGGAAGCTAAAAGATGGCTAAAGACACTCGTAGTCGCAAAAAAGTGACTCGTCGTTCAGTATCGGAGGGCGTTGCCCATATCCATGCGTCTTTTAATAACACCATTGTTACGATTACCGATCGTCAAGGTAATGCACTGGCTTGGGCCACTTCAGGTGGACAAGGCTTCCGTGGTTCACGTAAATCTACACCATTTGCAGCTCAGGTTGCAGCTGAAGTCGCTGGTAAAGCGGCTCAAGAATACGGTGTTAAGAATATCGACGTTTTGGTCAAAGGACCAGGACCGGGTCGTGAGTCTGCGGTAAGAGCACTTGGTGCATTGGGTTATAAAGTTAACAGCATCTCTGATGTGACCCCAATCCCACACAATGGTTGCCGTGCGCCGAAAAAGCGCCGCGTCTAATATTAAAGACGAAGCTTTTTATCATAAGAGCTTATAGGAGACATAACAATGGCCCGTTATATTGGACCAAAACTCAAATTATCACGTCGTGAAGGTACAGACTTAGGCCTTAAGTCTGGTGTTAAACCATATGACGTAAAAACGAAAAAAGCGGCTCGTCCACCTGGTCAACATGGTGTCAGCCGTAATAAGAGCTCAGAGTACTCTCTACAGTTACGTGAAAAACAAAAAGTTAAGCGTATCTACGGTGTACTAGAGCGTCAGTTTGCTAACTACTATAAAGAAGCTGCTCGTAAGCGTGGCGCTACTGGTGAAAACCTACTAGCAATGCTTGAGAGTCGCCTTGATAACGTCGTTTATCGCATGGGCTTTGGCTCAACTCGTGCTGAAGCACGTCAGCTAGTTAGCCATCGCACTGTGATGGTAAAAAAAGCTGGCCGCGATGAGTTTGTTCGTGTGAACATTCCATCAATTCAGTTGCAAGATGGTGATGTCGTCGCTATCCGTGAGAAGTCTCGCGAACAACTACGTATTAAAAACGCTATTGAACTAGCGACACAACGTGGTATTCCAGAATGGCTAGATGTTGACCACAGCAAGCTACAGGGCACGTTTAAACAAGCGCCTGATCGCATTGATCTACCTGCTGAAATCAACGAAAGCTTGATCGTTGAGCTATACTCTAAGTAAGTAACGTACTGCTCGATGTTATAATAATAGCATTGAGCAATTGACGTTAATTAAACCAGTTTAATAAATCGAGGTGACATCATGATGCTAAGTGCAACTGAGTTTCTAACGCCGAACGCCATTAACGTGGATACGGTTAATGAAACAATTGCGAAAGTCACGCTCGAACCGTTAGAACGCGGCTTTGGGCATACTTTAGGTAATGCCTTACGTCGCATCTTGTTATCTTCATTACCTGGTGCTGCAGTCATTGAAGCTGAGATTGATGGTGTTGACCATGAATATTCAACGCTTGAAGGACTACAAGAAGACGTGCTTGACTTGCTTTTGAACTTAAAAGGCTTGGCAATCACCCTTCATGACCAAAATGAAGTATTCTTGACCTTGGATAAACAAGGTCCAGGCACTATTACTGCTGCAGACATCACGTTGCCGCATAATGTCGACATTATCAATCCAGAATTGGTATTAGGTACATTAAGCGACCGTGGTCATCTTAAGATGCGTTTGCGTGTGGTAATGGGTCGTGGATATGAGCCAGCAAACCAGCGCCGTGAAGATGGTGACACTAAAGCGATTGGACGCTTAAAGCTTGATGCAAGTTTTAGTCCAGTACTGCGTGTTGCTTATCAGGTTGAGAACGCACGTGTAGAACAACGTACCGATCTTGATCGTCTTATCATCGAGCTTGAAACTAATGGCACTATCGATCCAGAAGAAGCAATTCGTAAAGCAGCCACTATTTTACAACAGCAGATTTCTATCTTTGTTGACCTAGAAGCTGAAGAAGCGCCTGAGCCTGTGAAAGAAAAAGAAGAGGTTGATCCGGTGCTATTACGCCCTGTGGACGATCTTGAACTAACGGTTCGCTCAGCCAACTGCTTGAAAGCTGAAAACATTTACTATATCGGTGATTTGGTACAGCGTTCAGAGACTGAACTACTAAAAACCCCAAATCTTGGTAAGAAATCATTGACCGAAATCAAAGACGTATTAGCGTCTAAAGATTTAGAGCTCGGTATGCGCCTAGACAATTGGCCACCAGCTGACCTTCGTGTCGATGATCGCTTTTCTTATCGTAGCCGTTAAACTTTAAGGATTTTTGACTATGCGCCATCGTAAGAGTGGAGTCAAGCTGGGTCGTACCGGCAGTCATCGTAAGGCAATGTTTCAGAACATGACCAACTCATTATTTGAGCATGAACTGATCAAAACAACTTTACCAAAAGCAAAAGAATTACGCCGTGTTGCTGAGCCATTGATCACTTTGGCTAAAGAAGACAGCGTTGCTAATCGCCGTTTGGCATTTAGCCGTATGCGTAGCAAAACTATGGTAGGTAAATTATTTGGCACGCTTGGTCCTCGCTACCAAACTCGTCCAGGTGGTTATTTGCGTATCGTAAAATGCGGTTACCGTGATGGTGACAATGCGCCAATGGCTTATGTAGAATTGGTTGATCGTGACTAATTTTATGCGCTCATTGTATAATAAAAAAAGCTCCAATAATTTGGAGCTTTTTTTATGCCTTTTATTCTTAAAATTTTTTTTATGGTACGAGTGAGCTGACGTCAGCAGCACCTCGTCTGATGATTTCGGGCTGATTAGTGGTCATATCGACGATAGTAGTCAGTTTGGTGGTTTTGATACCAGCATTAATGAGACCATCTATTTGATTACCGAGTAACTCTTCAATCTCAAATGGATCGTCCAATATCTCATCTCGATGCGGCAATATGAGTGAACTGGTCAATATAGGCTCATCCATCGCTGCTAGCAATGCTTGCGCAATAGGATTGCTTGGCACGCGAATACCAATGGTTTTTTTCTTAGGATGCGCCAACTTCTTAGGTACATCTTTGGTGGCGTTTAAGATAAAGGTAATCGGTGCCGGTGTATGGGCTTTTAGCTGTTTAAATTGCACATTGTCTACCGTGGCATAGTTGGCAATTTCACTTAAATCGCGACATAACAAGGTAAATTGATGCTTATCATCAAGCTCACGGATATGTTTTAATTTTTCTAGCGCGTCTTTAGCGCCTAAGCGGCAGCCAAACGCATAACTGGTATCGGTAGGATAGATAACTAATTGATCATTACGTAATAAATCCGCTGCTTGTTCGATAAGCCGCGGTTGTGGGTTGTCCGGATGAATGTAAAATACTTGCATGATTTTTCCTTATTTTTTAATTATAGAGTGCTTCGTAGGTAGTTTTTAAAAAATGAAATTTTTTTGTTTTTTAGCATATCTCTCTGACAGCATCAAAAGATAGAACTACTATTCAATCAGTATAACGCAAAGTAAATATAAGTTTATTAGCAAGGCGTTACGGTGGGTAGGGAAACGTTAACACTATAGTTGTGGACCGCTTTCGACAGGAAATACATATATAGAGCGCAGTTTTTCATCGCTAATTAGCAGTACAAATCGTTAATAATGCTTGCAATAATATTTTGGCATCACGTGGTATGACGTGAGGTTCAGCGATATATGCTTTGGCCTGCTGATAGACGTCCTGCGCAAAGGTGCTGGTACTGGTATCAAAGGTGGCAAACAGATTGTCTTGCGAGACTTGAAAAGGACGTCTGCACGCTAAAGTAAATAAACACTCTAACGCTTGGGGCTTGATTTCTACACGCTCAAACGCTTGTTGTTGAGCCTCTGTGCGCCCATCGGGAGCATACCAGTAGCCAAAGTCAGAGAGCTGTCTACGACGCTCACCTGCAATAAAAAAATGGCTTAGCTCATGCAATGCGCTTTGAAAGAAACCATGGGCAAATTCAATACGTGCTGGCTGATTGTCTTTGGCAGGAAAGTACTCTGGTTCGCCAGCGCCACGTACTAGGATAACGTGCTGGTGGGCAAATAACGTATTAAAGAGACTTATCAGCCAATCGGTCGCTGTTTTTTCATTCTCATCAACAGTGTTGATATTTTCAGCATGGATAATTTTCTGCCATTGTTCTGACAGTGCGTTTAACTGCATCTTTGAAATAGCGCTCAAAGACTCAGGTGGCTTTTTGGTTTCTAAAGTATTTAAACGATGTAGCAAGCGTTTTGCGTCAGAAACAGAAAGCAAAACAGAAAAGTCAGGATCCACAGCAGGCGATATCATATGAATATATTAACCAAATAAAAAGGTAGAGCGCGTGATTTGCAACGCGAGCAAGCCAAGGTAAATGCAAACTTAATACGAAAGCACTTACCAAAAATCTTAACATACTAGCCCTAGCGCTCATCAGCGCTTTCCGTTAGTATGGCAGGCAATATTATACACCGTTTTTGATGAATGAGGCCGCGCATGTCAAGCACTCCAATAAACAAGCCGTCAGCGCTTCAGGCTGACAAAACAGCAGCTACGATGTCGAGCAACTTGCCAGAGGATATCTCTTTAAGCAAATGGGAAGACAGTGGCTTTGAATGGTCAGGGCAAGTTGCGCCGCGTTCGTTTGAGCGCCTAAATGCCATCTTGTCAACTGAGCACGAGCAATCAAACCTTGAGCTTAAAGCCAATCTATATCGCCATAATAATGTGTTGCATTTGTCTTTTACTTTCACAGGTGAGATATGGTTGACTTGTCAGCGTTGTTTGCAACCGATTGCTATTGATTTGACTGATGACTATGATATTGCATTATTAGATAACGAAAGCCAAGTGCGTTTGGTCGGTGAAGAGCAGGATTACTTGCTGCTCGATGAAATTATCACTGAGCCTGCGCCTGAGCGTTTATTGCCGTTTAAAAAATTGATCGAAGATGAAATTTTGCTAAAAGCGCCTATGGCACCAAAGCACGATGATTGCGAGATGAGCGTTGAGCAGTTTGGTGACATTCCAGAAGAAGAGGAAAATGAGAATCCTTTTGCAGCGTTAGCATCGTTAAAGGACAAGTTATAGCCGCGTAACTGGCAGTATAACGTCGATAAATCATTACTTTCTACCTTTTATCAGCTTTTTGCCCAAGAGTGAAAAGCAAGGCTTTATTAATTGGCGAAACATGCGTATAATGTCCCGTTTATTGCATTCTAGCAACCTGCCGCTGGCAGAGAGAAGCTGGCTTCGCAAACGAACTATAGATTTTAGACGTAGTCAGCACTTTAATACGTGTGGCAATCTATTTAACTAATGATGCGTAAGACTTAGGTTGTTGTGATTATATAGCCTCTGTCGGTATCGATTAAAGCTGAATTTCAAGCTTAACCCTTTTAAGTATAGGAGCTATATCATGGCTGTTCAAAAAAGTCGTAAAAGTCGTTCTCGTCGTGACATGCGCCGTTCACATCATCGTATGGAAGTGGCTGAATTAAGCATCGACGCTACTACTGGTGAAAAACATCGTCGTCATCACATGACTAAAGATGGTTTCTATCGTGGTCGCCAGCTTTTCAAAGTTAGTCAAGACGCTTAATTTATTTGCGCGCTGATGGTTGATGCAAAATGCTGGTAGTTCTAATGACTATCGATGATTTTACACAGTTGTTATGGTGCAAGCAGTTTAAGCAAATAAGAGCCAAGTTATCTCGCTATCATATATTATGAAGTCAGATATCTTGGCTTTTTGTTATCTATTTTTTATCAAGTAGTGATTATAGAGATATTACATTTTAAGCGTTCAGTCTTTGATAGCTATGCTTATTGTCTGCGTCAGTGTATAGTTTAATAGCAGTCAGCTGTCTTAAAGGAATAATGATAGCGGTGCTTTGTACAGCGAATCTTTTTATTAGTCTCTAATTCTATAATAAACCCCATTCATTTAGGGGTATTTCCAATTAAATAAGGAATATTGGTTATGGCCTCTGTACCCGATATGGTAAAAAAACAACCCACCCGTATAGCTGTGCTATTCCCTGGACAAGGTTCACAAGTGGTCGGTATGCTGAGCGAGCTTGCTGAAACCTATCCTGAAATTCGTGATACCTTTACCGAAGCCAGTACAGCGCTTGGTGAAGACTTATGGGTAATTTGTCAGGACGAAGACAAACTGAACCAAACCCAATATACTCAGCCGGCTTTATTGACTGCTAGTATCGCTATTTGGCGCATCTTACAACAAAAAATAGAAGATAAGCCTTGTTACCTAGCGGGCCATTCCTTGGGTGAATATAGCGCCTTATGTGCTGCTGGCGTAATATCCTTAGCTGATGCGGTCAAACTGGTGCATAAACGCGGTCAATTGATGCAAGAGGCGGTGGCAGGGGTCGATACAGCGATGGCAGCGGTACTGGGTCTTGAAGACCACCGCGTCGAAAACTTATGCGAACAAGCGACCGAGCACGTTGATGATGCCATTGTTGGCGCCGCAAACTTTAATAGTCCAGGTCAAGTGGTGGTTTCAGGTAACGCCGCTGGTGTCAATGCCGTGATTGATAAAGTTCAAAATACCGGTAAAAAAGCCATCCCATTAAAGGTTAGTGTGCCGTCGCATTGTGCGCTTATGGAACCTGCGACTAGCGCTTTGGCGCAAGAGTTGGCAGCCATTCAATTTGATCAAGCAACCATTCCAGTGATTCAAAACCGTCATGCGCGCGTCGAAAGCAATGCAGTCGCTATCAAGCAAGCATTGACCGAGCAGCTCAGTGAACCAGTCTTATGGTCAAAAACCATGCAGGAATTGGCCGACAAGCAAATTAATATTTTAATCGAATGTGGCAGTGGTAATGTTTTAAGTAATTTGGCCAAGCGTCAAGCACATCCTATTGTGAGTTATCCTACCGACAAGCCTGCCCGTTTAGATAAGTTGATGGAGGTATTATCATGAGCCGTACGATTACATTAGTGACAGGCGCAAGCCGCGGTATCGGTAAAGCCGTTGCCAAACGTTTTGCCAAAGAAGGACACTTTGTCATTGGCACCGCGACCACCGAAAAAGGCGCAGCACTTATCGAAGAATACTTAAACGATAGTGGCGGTATTGGGCGCGTGCTAGACGTGCGCGATACGGCGCAGATTGATAAGTTATTTGAAGAAATCGAAAGTGTTTACGGTGCCGTACAAGTGCTGGTTAATAATGCCGGTATTACTCAAGATGGTTTATTGATGCGTATGAAAGATGAAGATTGGGACAATGTTGTCGATACCAATCTGACTTCGGTTTATCGTATGAGTAAGCGGGCAGTACGCGGAATGATGAAAGCGCGTCGTGGTCGTATCATCAATATTACTTCTGTGGTTGCACAAATGGGCAATGCGGGTCAATCTAACTATGCGGCCACTAAAGCCGGCGTCGAAGGCTTTAGCCGAACGCTAGCGCGCGAAATCGGCTCACGCCAAGTGACGATTAACTGTGTGGCACCGGGTCTTATTGAAACCGATATGACCGATGAGCTTGACGAGCGCCTACTTAACTCAATGCTTGATGCGGTTCCAATCAGCCGTCTTGGTCAGCCAGAAGATATTGCCGCCGCCGTATTTTTCTTAGCAGGTGATGAAGCCAGCTATATTACTGGCGCGGTTATTCCTGTCAATGGCGGTATGTACATGTAGGGTTAGAAGTTATTATTCTAATTTAGCGTTATTTATTATTATAACGGTGCGTTACATAGTTATAATAAAAAACTCTGTGAACGAGTGTAAACTATAATAAAGGGTGCTATAATAGCGGATACTTTTTTGTCAAAGCCCTGTATGATAGCTAGGTTTTAGCAGACATTAGTCAAAACGTATAATTGGTTATCTGTCTTCTAGACAGCCGTGATAATTTGACCAGCCCATTTTATATATACTGCCATAGTGCTTTATCATAAGACTATGGCAATTTGTCGAAATAATAGATCAAAAAGGAGAAATCTACATGAGTAATGATACCGAGCTAAGAGTTAAATCTGCGGTAGCGGAACAATTAGGTATGAACGTTGAAGATATCAATAATGATGCTTCATTCATGGAAGACTTAGGCGCTGATTCATTAGACCTAGTTGAATTGGTTATGTCATTCGAAAGCGATTTCGGCATCACTATCCCTGATGAAGATTCAGCAGAACTAACGACTGTTCAAAAAGCCATTGATTACGTACAAGCGCAATTGTAATTAATCCTTTGCTTAGTAAGTGTGCTATGACCGTTTATCTTTATTGATAAGCGGTTTTTTTAACGCTATTTTTTAGAGGTAGTGATTATTTCTCTGTTTTACTGCTTATATTTGCTCAATTCACTGCCATATTTGAATGGTAGCTATTAATAATAAAGTTACATAAGCTACGCCAAATCAACATTACTCAACATACTATTACTAGAGACGGTATTTGCCTTTGTCTATACTAGGAATGGTAAGCAGTAATAAGGTGATATTTGTTATATCGATTAAAACCACTGTTTAGAGATAAAAGTTATGTTCATATGTAGGCGATGCGAGAGTGACAAACGTTAAATACATTGCCTATTAAAACAATAATGATAAATAATAGATAACAATATTTTAAGGAGCAATTTTATGGGTATGTTCAGTTTCGCAAAAGACATCGGTGAAAAGATTTTTAACCGTGACGATGCCAAGCATGACGCTAAAGCAGAAACCAAAGCGGATGCTAATACTCCAGTTCAAAGCACAGAGCCTTCTGCTCAGTCAGTTGCCAATATTTTACTACGCCGTATTCAGCAGCAAAATCTGAATATCAGTAATCTAAAAGTGAAATATAACGGTTCTACAGATACTGCAGAAATCAGTGGTAAGGCCAAAACCCAAGCGGATCGCGAAAAAGCTATTATCGCTATCGGTAACGTGCAAAACGTCGCTAAAGTTATTGATAATATCGATATTGAAGAAGATGCGCCTGAATCTACCATGTACACAGTAAAATCTGGCGATAGCTTATCTAAAATTGCCAAGGAAGTGTATGGTTCAACGGGTGATTATATGAAAATATTTGAAGCCAACAAACCAATGCTTTCTGATCCCGATAAGATTTATCCAGGTCAAGTTCTACGTATTCCTAAGCCGTAATAGGTTGTTAAGTGCTTAAAGCTAAGCGTTTAAATATAAGTATTTAAACATAAGCGCTTAAACACAGATATTTAAAGTTATGTGCTAATAAAAATGCCTCTTAATATAATTAGAGGCATTTTTTTTGGTCTTTATTTTCCATAGAATTTACGGTTTTAAATTTTCTAATTTTTCCTGTTGTTCTTTAATTGCCCAATGGATATGATCGTCTAGCATGGCATTATGAACGCCTAATTTTGCTTGCAGCTGAGTAATTATTTCCGTACTACCATCTGCATTGCCAAGACCAATGGCGATATTGCGTAAAAAATTCACGTAACCGGTGCGTCTAAGCGGACTGCCTTCGGTTTTTTTCATAAACTCCGCTTCTTGCCATTGCCATAGGTCAAGTAAACTACTGTTATCAAGGTTGTGCCTTGGAGCAAAATCTTCTACGGGCGTGATATTGGCATAGCGATTCCACGGACAAATAAGCTGACAGTCATCACAGCCAAAGATGCGATTACCGATGGCACGGCGATATTTGCTGTCAATAATGCCGTCGTGTTCGATGGTAAGGTAAGAGATACAAGCAGAGGCTTTAAGCTCATAGGGCGCAATAATTGCTTGCGTAGGGCAGACGTCAATACAGGCGCTACAACTGCCGCAATGCTCCTTGACCGGTTCGTCATCAGGCAGCTCAAGACTCATAAATAGCTCGCCTAATACAAAAAACGAGCCAGCTTGCTTGTTTATGAGCAGGGTATGTTTGCCCGTCCAGCCAAGACCGGACGCATCGGCAATAGGACGCTCAAAGATAGGCGCAGAATCGCTAAAGGGGCGAAAAATAAAATCCTGCTCTGAGCCAATATTAAGATGCTGCCATTCAGGTAGCATGGCTTCAATTTTTAATGCCAATTGCTTTAAGCGACTGCGCATGGTCTTATGATAATCACGCCCCCTAGCATAACGGGCGATGATACCTTGATTGGGATAAGCGTTATCAGTGACCGCGCGCGGCGTGGGAGTTTGGGTTAAATAATCCATGCGCACGCTGATGATGGTTTTCGCGCCTTCTACCAATTGCTCAGGTTGGGCCCGCAGATGATGGTTATGATGCATAAACTGCAATTGCCCCTCATACCCTTTTGCCAGCCATTGCTTTAGATGTTCTGTTTGCTCGATAAATAAAGGATGATGCACCGATAAAAAACCACAGTCAGCAAATCCTAGGCCTTGCGCTTGGGTTTTAATCCATTGTTTGACGTCTGCCGGTGTAGCAAAGCTTGAGGCATTATGAACGGCAATTCTTGCTTGCTCTACACGATTAGGCGCAGACGCCTGCGCTGCCAAGTTGTGAGCATCTGAGGTCTGTGCGTCTGGCTGTGTCGATTGAAGTTGTTTAGGTTGGGCTTTGCTATTCATAATGCGCTATAAATGATAATGTGAATAGCAGTATGATAAGCCAGTGAGCGACGAGCGCAAGTAGTAAAATGAATAAAGCTGTATTTATACCAAGCTGTAAGCTCTCGTAAAATCTAATAGAGCTGATACCACCCATACGTTACCTTATGATTAAAATAATAAAACCAGCCAATAAAAATAAGCGAGGATGAACCATGCCAGTAGCAACCGATGTATCCACAAAAACGACCATACCAGTAGCGTTGTATAGTAGTCAGCAGATTTATGCTATGGAGCAGGCATGGTTTGGCGCAGGTCATGATAGTTTTGGATTAATGCAGCAGGCTGCATGGCAGATGGCACATTATATTGTGGTGCTTTATGAGCAAAAAATGCTTAATCCTCATTCCTCAGCACTTACTAACACTGATAATCGCAATAACTGTTCGCCTCGAGTAAGTATTTGGGTTGGAAAGGGTAATAATGGCGGTGATGGTTGGTTGATTGCTTATTATTTGCAGCAAATAGGCTGGCAAGTACAAATCATCACGGTTGGCTTTGATAAACAAGTTTTTGCGATAGCTGAGACAACGCAGTCATCTAACAAAAAAGCTTCTTTATCTGATGCCAACCAAGCTCTACAAGTAGCGCTATCTGCTAACTGTGATTGTCTACGATTTGAAGATATGAGCGCTCATGACAAGGAAAACGCAGGTAAGCCGCTACAAGCAGACGTCTACGTCGATGCGTTATTTGGTATAGGTTTAGATCGCGTGCCTGATGGTATTTATAAGCAAGCAATTTGTACCCTTAACGATGCCGCGCAGTATAATGGCGCTTTAGTGGTTGCGGTTGATGTGCCCAGTGGCTTGGTTGCCGCAACCGGGCAAGTATTCGACCAAGTAGCTGTAAACGCTGATGCGACATTATGTTTGATTGCGCGCAAATTTGGTTTGCATACTAACGATGGTATGGATTATAGCGGACAAGTTATTGACATTCCGCTCATACCTTATCAAATGGCTAGTAAAGAATTTAAGCCAATTGCCAAGCTACTGACAGCAGCTTATCCATTAAATCCACGCCGTCAAAACAGTTATAAAGGCAGTTACGGGCATGTATTGGTGATTGGCGGTAATCGCGTTGATAGCTCGCAGGGCATGGGCGGTGCTGCTATCCTCTCGGCTTCAAGTACGATGGCGACTGGTGCGGGTAAAATTACCGTCGCCTGTCATGAAGCATTTCATGGAGCGCTATTAACTTCATTGCCTGATGCGATGACCATCAATTTACACGATACAGATGGCGTAAAAAACCTCATCCAAGAAGCCAGTGTTATTGCTATCGGCATGGGACTTGGCCGTGATGACAAAGCAAAAGCGTTGTTTATAAATTATATCCAAACGGCGATAGAAAACAGCAAACCAATAGTGATTGATGCGGATGGTTTATACCATTTGGCAACATTGCAGGCAGAGCAGTATAAACTGGTTACACAGCTAAAAGCGTATAGTAGCGAACATCAAGTTTGCCTAACACCGCATAGTGGTGAAGCGGCAAGATTGTTGAATAAAGAGGTCAATGAAGTAGAAGAGGATAGGCTAGCCATGATAAAACGGTGCGCCAAAATCTATGGCGGCGATTGGGTGCTAAAAGGTGCAGGGTCGTTAGTGCTAGAGCAAAAGGCTGAGGAAAGACAGATTTACGTTTGTGGCGTCGGTAATGCCGGGATGGCAAGCGCTGGCATGGGCGATGTGTTATCAGGCGTCATTGCAGGTCTGCTAGCGCAAAAGGATTTGACCGAAGAAGCGCGTAGTTTGCACCAAGCGGTTCTGCTTCACGGTCTGGCAGGCGACTGCTTAGCGGGGCAGGCAGAAAATTTAGAAAGTCTTAGCCATACTCATAATTGTCGCTCATTATTGATCGGCCAACGAGGCTTGCAAGCACAGGATATGCCCGTTGCTATCCGCCATATTATGCACCTGATAACTGACTGAATCATCAGTTATCAGTATCAATGACTAACGTTGAATAGAGCAGTGATGGTATTATTCAAAGGTATATAAAGACCGAGTTTAGGTACCATTACAATATTGATTGATGGCTTGCTGTACACGCTCGCGTTTTAGCTCAATTTCACGGCCATCTAAATATTGACGTTTACCATTGGCATCCATCTCGTAGATACGCCCACCAACATTTAGGTTGGTTAAATTATTGCGTAATGACTGGCAACGCTGAGCATTCGCCTGTGCTTCTTGTTCTTTAATGCGCGCCTCTAGCTGAGCCACGCGCTGTTCTTCAGCACTTTGCGGAACCGCTTGATTGGCTTCGGTTTTCCCTGCCAATTGTCCGGCGTTACTTTGTCTGCCGTCACTACGAAACTCTATCACTTCAATATTTCTACCGTTTTGCGGGGCGTGTTGGCTGTACTTCACCTCGCCATGCGCGCCGATAGATTTATAAACCTGAATGGCATGACTGGCATTGATTGGCAGCATGAGCATACACGCCGTGCTGATACTTAGAAGCAGTTTGGTAGCGGTGTTCACACGAAACGCAGATGCCATGGTAACAATTGCCATAATGACAATCCTCTTAATAGGTAAGAAACGGACGTATTTATCAGATAAGGATAATATTTAATCGTCTTGATAACAATATAAATACACTAGCGTTTGATTTTAGCAAATAATACTTATAAATGTACATTATTTAATAACTAATAGTTAGGCATAGGGTTTAGAAGTTTTTCTTGACAAAGGTGCCCAAACCATCGAATATAATAGCAGTTGATTGGTCAGTGAGCGGCTTTTATAAAATTGCCGTGGCACTTGAAAATAAGGACTACGGGTTGCTTATCAGTAGCTTGCTCAGTTTTATTTTCTTTGTGACAATGATATGGAATAAAATGCCATTATCCTAATGCGTATTCAAAGCTATATTTATTGTCTGCGGACTTATCTGTCTACAATGACTAAGATAAACTTATTATTACTGTGGTTCGTAAGATTTGGCTGTAATAAAAAATAGGGCGCAATGTGTAGTTTTAACAACAACTCATTAAATAAGTTATAAGATTTAGCGATCCTATAGCGTGTCAATATTATTGAGAGTCGTTTTATATCCTGCCTCTATTTATTTATCACTGTCGTAACTTGGTATTCTCAAAATAATAAGCCTCTTTTATAGGTGCATTCGCATCTTGTCACTGTCTGTCGATAAAATCCTGCCACAAAGCTGACCCTACATATATTGCTGTGTTTGAGGGCCATGCTGTTCTATATAACAGTGTTACTTGAATATAGTAGGCACACATTCTTGATATGGATAAGAATCCCAAGTCTTCTTTATAAGACCAATAACCTTGTAAAAACGGTGTTTTCTTTTATAAATGAGCGACCATTCTTACCACAAAAAAAGGTGATGACAGTGACGCAAACCACGCAAAGTCCGAATATGACTGGACATACCCAAACGGGTAATGCCGCCAAAAATTTTGAAGAAAAGCAACAACGCCTTGCAGAAGGTAGCGAGCAGCCTGTGATGTTGTCTGGCGCTGAGATGTTGGTGCAGGCACTGACCGACGAAGGGGTCAAATATATTTTTGGCTATCCAGGCGGCGCCGTTCTACATATCTATGATGCCTTGTTTCAACAAGAAAATATTGAGCATATTTTAGTGCGTCATGAACAAGCAGCCGGCCACATGGCAGATGCTTATTCACGCGTGACCGGTCAGACAGGTGTGGTGCTCGCGACCTCAGGTCCAGGTGCGACCAATACCGTGACGGCAATCGCCACCGCGTTTATGGATTCTGTGCCGATGGTGGTTATTTCAGGTCAGGTACCTAGTAGCCTAATCGGTGAAGATGCCTTCCAAGAAACCGATATGGTCGGTGTATCACGTCCTATCGTCAAGCATAGCTTCCAAGTGCGCCATGCTAGCGAAATCCCTATGATTGTCAAAAAAGCCTTTCATATCGCTCAGTCTGGACGTCCAGGCCCAGTAGTCATTGACGTACCAAAAGATATGACAGCGCCAAGTGAAAAATTTGCCTACGCTTATCCAAAAGACGTGTTTATCCGCTCGTATCAGCCCTCACTAAAAGGTCATAGCGGTCAAATTAAAAAGGCCGTTGAAACTTTATTGTCAGCACAGCGTCCTGTTATTTATGCAGGCGGCGGGGTCATCTGGAGTAAAGCGAGCAAAGAGCTGAGGGAACTTGCGCATCGCTTAAACTTGCCAGTTACCAATACCTTAATGGGGTTAGGTACTTTCCCAGGTTCTGATAGTCAGTTCTTAGGTATGCTTGGGATGCATGGCACCTATGAAGCCAATATGAGTATGCATCACGCTGATGTCATCTTGGCAATCGGTGCACGTTTTGATGACCGCGTGACCAATAATGTCAAAAAATTCTGTCCGAATGCCACGATTATTCATATCGATATTGATCCGGCATCCATTTCAAAAACCATTAATGCCCATATTCCAATCGTCGGCGATGTTAAAGCAGTCTTGACCGATATGTTAGAAATCATCGGTGATGATAAAGAGCTTGAGCAGCATGCCTTGTTAGATTGGTGGTCACAAATTAATGAATGGCGTACGCGTCATGGCCTACGTTATGACACTAATACCGATAATGGTATTAAGCCACAAGCGGTGGTGCAGGCTTTGGATAAAGTAACCAATAGTAACGCCATTATCACCAGTGACGTCGGTCAGCATCAGATGTTTGCCGCGCTTTATTATACTTATAATGAGCCTGGTCAATGGTTGAACTCCGGCGGTTTGGGCACCATGGGTGTAGGCTTGCCTTATGCGATGGCGGCAAAACTTGCCAATCCTGAGCGTGACGTGGTGTGTATTACCGGTGAAGGCTCTATTCAGATGAATATTCAAGAGCTATCGACTTGCCTACAATATAACTTGCCAGTCAAGATTTTGAACCTAAACAATGCACAGTTGGGTATGGTTAAACAATGGCAAGACATGCTGTATGAAGGCCGTCATGCGCAGTCTTATATGAACTCACTACCAGACTTTGTCAAATTGGCTGAAAGCTATGGTCATGTCGGTATTAAGATTACCGATCCTGCGACTATGGAAGCACAATTGGCTGAAGCTATGGCTATGACTGATAAATTGGTATTTATCGACGTTTATGTCGATCGTAATGAGCATGTTTATCCGATGCAAGTCGCTGGGCAAGCGATGCGTGATATGTGGTTAACAAAAGGGGAGCGTACCTAATGCAACAACAACATCTGATTTCGGTATTGATGGAAAACGAAGCGGGTTCGTTGTCGCGGTTAGTCGGCTTGTTCTCCCAACGCGGCTATAACATCGAGACGCTAAACGTCGCCCCTACTGATGATCCAAGTATCTCACGTCTGACGGTCACTACCATTACCTCGCCTGAAAGAATCGAGCAAATCACCAAGCAATTGCATAAATTGATTGAAGTGGTTAAAGTGCTCAATCTAACAGACAATGTGCACGTCGAGCGTGAGCTGATGCTTATTAAAGTACGAGCGTCGGGCGGTGTACGTGAAGAGATTAAACGCAGTGCTGATATTTTCCGCGCTCAAATCGTTGATGTCAATTCTAACCTATACACCATTCAAATCGTTGGTGATAAAGCCAAGCTTGACGGCTTTATCGATGTGATTGGTCGCGAGCGCATTATGGAAGTGGTGCGTTCGGGTGTGATTGGTATTGCACGTGGCGAAAAAACCCTAAGCTTGTAATTTTATAATCGTTATTAAAAATCTTAATTTATTATCAACAGCGCGCTCATTTTAGCCAATACTTTAGAGTTTAGGTTAGAGCAGAAGCGCTTATTATCCATGGCCAGCCATGTTTTAGGAAAAGGACTCTATTTATGAACGTTTATTATGACAAAGACTGTGACCTATCAATCATCCAAGGCAAAAAAGTTGCCATTATTGGTTACGGTTCACAAGGCCATGCACACGCGTTGAATTTACAAGACTCAGACGTCGATGTCACCGTTGGTCTACGTGCCAATTCTAGCTCATGGAAAAAAGCGGAAAACGCGGGCCTTAAAGTTGCTGAAGTAGAAGAAGCGGTAAAAGCGGCTGACGTCGTGATGATTTTGACCCCTGATGAGTTCCAAAAACAGCTTTATAGCGATGTGATTGAGCCAAACATCAAAGAAGGTGCAACCCTTGCTTTTGCTCATGGTTTTGCGATCCATTACAACCAAGTAGAGCCACGTAGCGACCTTGACGTTATTATGGTGGCGCCTAAGGCACCAGGTCATACCGTACGTTCAGAATTTACCAAAGGTGGCGGTATCCCAGATTTAATCGCTATCTATCAAGATGCGTCTGGTCAAGCTAAGCAGTTAGCCTTGTCTTATGCTGCTGGTGTTGGTGGTGGTCGTTCAGGCATCATCGAAACGACCTTTAAAGATGAAACCGAAACCGACCTATTTGGTGAGCAAGCGGTACTTTGTGGCGGCGCGGTTGAGCTGGTAAAAATGGGCTTTGAAACCCTAACTGAAGCCGGCTATGCTCCTGAAATGGCTTACTTTGAGTGCTTACATGAGCTAAAGCTTATCGTTGACCTCATGTATGAAGGCGGTATCGCTGATATGAACTATTCAATCAGCAACAACGCTGAGTACGGCGAATACGTGACTGGTCCAGAAGTGATCAACGAACAGTCACGTGAAGCGATGCGTAATGCGCTAAAACGCATCCAATCTGGTGAATACGCAAAAATGTTCATCAGTGAAGGCGCAACCAACTATCCTTCAATGACTGCCCGTCGTCGTAACAACGCTGAGCACCAAATCGAAGTGACTGGTGCGAAATTGCGCGGCATGATGCCTTGGATTGGTGGCAATAAAATCATCGATAAAGACAAAAACTAATTTATTAGTGAATGGTTAAGCAATTAAGCAATAATCAAATCTCTATCATTTTAGTTATCTAAAAATCAAAACCCATGTTATCACTCGATAGCATGGGTTTTTTAATGGCTAGCAATTCAATAATCTAGAGAAAGTTGCCACCGTAATCACTTGTTAGTGGTTGAAAACTCTTTATTACTGCCTCATATAAGCAGACTTGCTTATTTTATTTAAAAAAATACTAAAACCAAACGCTAAAGAATGATCTGAGCGCTTGATTTTTTATTCTTATTCTTTCTTGATTACAGGTTGTCTGTTGTGCAAATACCAAGTCCTAACTGGCTGACGCCGCAATTTATCTACATTACTCTGAGCGCTGTGGTAGCAGTATTGATTTGGATAGAAGGCGAGATGCTCAAGCGCAACCAAGGTAAGCTGCCGCAATCTAAGTTCTTTCGCATCAGCTCTTTACTTGATACCGCTTGGTTCTTTGTCTCTACTCTGGCGTTGTACGTCATTGATTTGGCGCCGTTGGCCATTGCCGTGCCAGTCGCTTATAGCATCTATACCATCTACGGCTGGATATATGGTACGCGTCTGCTCAAGCGCAAAGGCATACCAGACTCACCGAAGGATTTGGTGGTGCCAGCTAAATATATCGCCTATAGCCAATCCTTTTCTTTGATATTTTTTGCCTTGTGTCTACTGGTTTTATTATCGCCCTGGTTACCGCTACCTGCATAACAATGTTTTAGCGTTTAGATGGTATTTTTGGTTGTTGTGCTATTAAGAGTATCGTAAATTAATTTTTTTAGCTTAGATACTATAAAATAACCATTAAAATCAATTATTTAAATAATAAATATTTATTTAATGATAAAGCTGACAGAAGGCCGCGGTTTTTTACAAAAAAAAATAATTTAACCTGTTGCAGTTTAGAAAAGCTGCTATAATCAGCTTGTACTCATAGGATTTTAGGCAAGAGCTTGAGGTTATCTTCTAGATAAATCAAGGGTTTAAGCCGATGCGCTTAGCAAAAAACACTTGAGTATATATCAATTAATCGGTGATGACACACGTCTCGCCAACAGTTAAAGAGTTAGGAAAATTTATGTCAGAGAAAGTTGAAGGCACTGTAAAGTGGTTTAATGAAGCTAAAGGTTTTGGTTTTATCGCTCAAGACAATGGCGGACAAGACGTATTCGCTCACTACAGCGCTATCCAAGGTAACGGTTTCAAAACTCTAGCCGAAGGCCAAAAAGTGTCTTTCATCTTAGGTGATGGCAAGAAAGGCCCACAAGCTGAGCAAATCGAAGCTATCTAATCTTAGTGATTATTGAGTAAACTGATTTATTAGCCAACTTGATACCATAAAGATGATCGATAAGTATTGATTCCTTTGTTTGTTAAAACAATAAAAATACTGTTTAGACGTTAAAAAAAAGCAACCATTCATCAGGTTGCTTTTTTTATGATATTTTTTTAAGAAAATGACTTAAATTCTGTAAGTTTGGACAAAGCGTGATTATTTATTTTTGACAATAACGCTGTTATGTTAATAGAGGATTAGTTTAAAAAAGTTTTTAGGCATTAATACCAAATAAAAAAGGCGAGTGTATGCAGTGGGAAAAATGGTTTGCGATTGAATGGCAGCAAATAGTTGGCATTTCACTATCGGCGCTTGGATTATACTTGGGACTCATTTTGTTTACGCGGTTGATGGGGTTACGCAGTTTTTCCAAGCTTTCAAGCTATGATTTTGCCATGACCGTCGCTATTGGTAGCATACTGGCGTCAACCATCTTATCTGACAGTCCATCTTTGTCACAAGGCTTAGTCGCTGTTGCGGTGTTGTTTCTTATTCAAGGGTCTATATCTCTTATTAGGCGTAAATTTAAGCCTCTAAAATCGCTGATTGATAATCAAGCAATCATATTAATGGCGCACGGAGAGTATTTTTGCGATAATTTAAAAGAGGCCAATCTGACCAAAAGTGACGTGCAAGAAGTATTGCGTAAGAATGGATTGAAATCAAAGAGCGAAGTATTCGCCGTTATTATGGAAACGACCGGCGATATGAGTGTCATTAAGCAGGATAATACCGCGCCCGACTGGTCACTGTTTGACGACATTCGCGACAGCCATTTGTTGACTGATTCTAACAAATCTGATAACCCACTTAAACAATAAAAAGTCAGTAGAGCAAGTCATAAAAAATAATCAGTCATTAGAAGCTTGTTAATGTCGTAAATATCGAGAGCGTGAGCGTTTTTACGTCAAATAACTTTCTATTTAGGCACTTACAGACTGTTTTTGCAACAATGGTGACAAATTTATGACGCATTATTCACGGCGTTGTCTTGACCTTAGTCCTGAGCTCACGCAAGATAGACGGGTCTGATAATAACGGTTGGCTTAGCTTTAGCAGGATTTAATCGTTTACTGGTATACTTTTGTTATTGGTAAATACTTAGATGAGTAAATACCGATAATAAATCACGACTAGCGAATAATAAATATGATGCCGCGATATCTTGGGTGAGCGGCTTATACATATTTATGTTTAAATCTATGCTAATGTGGTAAAAACCTTTAGTAGTATTTTGAACGACAATTTGCACCATAGTTTGAAAAAAATGAACCTTTGGTTCTTAATTGGTAATTTTTAATTCATAACATTAATAAACGAGGAACGTATGAAAGCATTAGTAGCGGTCAAGCGTGTCATTGATTACAACGTAAAAGTTCGTGTAAAAGCTGATAATTCGGGCGTAGATTTATCTAACACTAAAATGTCAATCAACCCCTTTGATGAAATTGCTGTTGAAGAAGCCGTTCGTCTAAAAGAAGCGGGCGTGATTGATGAAGTCATCGTCGCCTCAATCGGTCCAAAAGAATCACAAGAGCAAATTCGTGCAGCTTTAGCCTTGGGTGCTGACCGTGGGATTTTGGTCGTATCTGACGAAAAACCTTATCCATTACAAGTTGCTAAAATCCTTAAGAATATCGCTGAATCTGAGTCTACGGATATTATCTTATTGGGCAAACAAGCCATCGATGATGACAACAACCAAACTGGCCAGATGCTAGCAGCATTGATGGGTATCGGTCAGGGTACTTTTGCGTCAGAAGTAAAAGTTGAAGGCAGCAAAGTCAACGTCACGCGTGAAATCGACGGTGGTCTGCAAACCCTAGCACTTGAGCTACCAGCGGTTATCACCACTGACTTACGCTTAAATGAGCCACGTTATGCAAAATTGCCTAACATCATGAAAGCAAAGAAAAAGCCACTTGATGAAAAAACACCTGCTGATTTCGGTGTCGATATGACTTCTAAGCAAGAAATTATCAAAGTCGTGCCACCTTCTGAGCGTAAAGCGGGTATCAAGGTAGGTTCAGTTGACGAGTTGGTCGATAAGCTAAAAAATGAAGCAAAAGTTATCTAAGGCGTGAGTCTTTTAATATTTTGCTACGGCATATCTTGTGCAAAATGATGTTATCTAAAAGGTTTCATATTTAAGCTGATTTGATAAATCGTTTTGTACACAAACAACCGCATGAATAGATAATACGAATAAATAAAGGATAAAAACAATGGCAATTTTGGTATATGCAGAACATGACAATGCCAGTCTAAAAAAGGCAACTTTGAACACGATCGCTGCTGCTAAGCAAATAGGCGATGACGTCCATGTATTGGTCGCTGGTAGCGGCGCGCAGGCAGCAGCTGATGCAGCCGCTAAAGCTGAAGGCGTGACTAAAGTACTATTAGCCGATAACGCCGCTTATGAACATCAATTGGCAGGCAATATCGCCCTATTGATTGCTGACATCGCTAGTGATTATAGCCATATCATCGCTGCTGCTACCACTACTGGCAAAAACTTTATGCCACGTGTCGCCGCTTTACTTGACGTGAGCATGTTGTCAGAAATCTCTGCGGTCGTAGACGCAAACACCTTTGAGCGTCCTATCTATGCAGGTAACGCCACGGCAACAGTTAAGACCTCAGAAGATAAAGTGGTTTTAACAGTCCGTACCACTGCTTTTGATCCTGTGGCAAGCGAAGGCGGTTCAGCGTCTGTTGAGACACTCGATAATGTTCAAGATTTGGGTAAATCAAGCTTCGTCAATGAAGAGATGGCAAAATCTGACCGTCCTGAATTGACTTCTGCAAGCATCGTGGTTTCTGGTGGTCGTGCATTAGCGAATGGTGAAAACTTCACTAAATATATCGAGCCGCTAGCGGATAAGCTTGGCGCTGCGGTTGGCGCATCACGGGCTGCTGTTGATGCAGGCTATGTACCAAACGATATGCAAGTTGGTCAAACAGGTAAAATCGTTGCACCAGACCTTTATATCGCAGCGGGTATCTCAGGCGCGATTCAGCATTTAGCAGGTATGAAAGATTCTAAAGTCATCGTTGCTATCAACAATGATCCAGAATCACCAATCGCGAGCGTTGCTGATTACTTCTTAGAAGCCGATTTGTTTGAGGCATTGCCTGAGCTGACTAGCAAGATTTAATTGTTACCTCTTGCATAAGTAATGAAGCAAAAAAGACCCGCTATTTTTATAGCGGGTTTTTCGTGTTTTCTCTAAATGATTCTAAGCATAACTTCTCTGACGCAATGTCTCATACAAGCATAATGAGCCTGCAATGGCGACATTCAGGCTTTCTTGCCCGTTAGGCTGCGGCAAGGCGATAGGGGTGGCACACTGCATTAGCTCGTCGCAAACACCTTGGCCTTCATGCCCCATAATCCAAGCGATTGGCTTTCTTAAGTCATGTTGATAAATGACCGTATCGGTATGTGAGCTGGTGGCAAATAGCGGCGTTTGTACGAAATCTAAAATATCTTGCACACTTAACCCCTCGTAAATGCTGAGGGCAAACTGCGCGCCCATACCTGCTCTGAGCGTCTTTGGTGACCATGCTTGCGCTGTTGCACTGGTACAAAGTATGTTTTTAATGCCAACCGCCGCCGCCGTACGCAGTAGCGTACCGACATTGCCGCTGTCCTGGACATCATTAAGAATCAAGCAGTCATCATTGATGGGTTTAAGGCTAGGCGCTGGAATGTTAATCAGCGCCATGATATCGATGCCAGTCCCTAAGCTACGAATACCTTCGTACAGGCTATCTGCTAAAGTCAAAATAGGCGTATAAGTCGGCAGGCGCGTCAAAAGCTGCTGAACTTCAGAATGCTGGTGCGCCGATTCAGACAGTAATATCTGCACAAATGGGTAATCGCTACGCAGAGCGGCATCGATAAGGTGCACGCCTTCAATGACGGTTTGCCCTTGTTTCTTACGCTGGCGCGCTTGTGTCAATAAGCCTTTAACCAACTTGATACTGGTATTTTTATCTGAGGTAATCAGCTCGGTGGGATTTGCTACCATAATGGATCGCTTAAAATATAAAGAGTTTGAATCATCAGCGTAAAGTCGATTGTTTATACCGCTATATGCCGATTATTATCAAATTGGGTGCAAATGATTTATTTACCAGCATGTTTTAAATGCAGATTTTTAACATAATCGACTTCATTTTTACTACCAAGTACCACAGGGACACGTTGGTGAATATCCGTTGGTTCTATATCCAAGATACGCTGCACCGCGTCGGTAGCAGCGCCGCCCGCGCGCTCAACCAATAAGCTCATTGGATTGGCCTCATACATCAAGCGTAATTTCCCTGCTTTATTAGCATCTTTAGTGTCAAACGGATAGGTGAATAAACCGCCGCGACATAAAATACGATGTACATCGCCGACCATCGCCGCCACCCAACGCGTGTTAAAGTCACGGCCGCGCACACCGGTCTTGCCAGCAATGAGCTCATCGATATATTGCTGCATAGGCGCTTGCCAGTAGCGATAGTTTGAAGCGTTGATAGCGTATTCACTAGTATCCGCATCAATCTGAACATTTTCTTCTATCAGCACATAGTCATTGCTATCAGGGTCTAGGCTAAACATCACGACATTATCAGCAATGGTTAATGCCAGTAAGGTAGAGGTGCCATATAGCAAATAACCGGCGGCTAGCTGTTGATTACCCGCTTGTAAAAAATCGCTATTTGCACTGATTTGACCTTGGCGTTGGTACGGTAGGATAGAGAAGATGGTACCGACGGCCATATTAATATCGATATTTGATGAGCCATCAAGCGGATCGAACAATACCAATAAACTACCATCAGCGTTGGCAGGGGTAGCATCGTCGAGCTCTTCTGAGGCAACACCTGCACAATGCGCGTTGTTTGCCAACGCCTCTAATAATAAATCGTTAGCTAAGACGTCGAGTTTTTTCTGCTCTTCACCTTGGACATTTTGATTACCTGCTTCGCCTAAGATATCTGCTAACGCCCCTTTTCTTAATAACTGCGAGATGGTTTTACCAACATTAGTTACAGTGGTAATTACGTCATTAAGTGCCGGGTTACTGGCATCAGCGTTTAGATAATTTGCTAAGGTTGTCATAAGGTTTCCTGATAAAGACGGTTAAAATAGATAGTATTAAAATAAGTACTTTTAAAAATAAGACCAATGAGAATAAAAATTAAATAGAAGTTTGAGAGACGGTTAGATCACCTTTAATTTGCCTAAATTTGGCAAATTTTTAAATACCCAGCAAGGCGTCTTTGTCCTGACCACAAAATCAGCTACACTAGCGCTATGATTATTTATTTATGGTGTTAATAAGTGGCTTTTGATAAGGTTTGCTATATGTCTAGAGCCATTGCTCACTAAGACGCCAAAAGCTATCTTTTAAGGTTGTTTGTCATTGCGCTAAATTGTAGCAAATAAGCGCCAAAATGTCCTTGTCTGTGTGCTTAACGAGCGTAAAACGCCTAAATAATGATCATCACCTCATATCACCTAACAATAAAGATGTGCCATTATGTCAAATTCTATCGATAGTCGCTCAACACCAACCGTTTCGCCGACTGATTATGCCAAGTTTGATCCTGAGACTATTCATCAAAAGCTCAACGCCTCGCTCAGTCGTCCGCAGCTCAATAACGATGGCAGTATTCGCCATTTCTTAGGGGTAGAGGGTTTAAGTAAAGCGCAACTGCAGGCAATTATTGCCAAAGCAGAGACATTTTTTGATGATAATGGGCAACTGATTAACCGCCCTGAGCTTGAAGGCTATACGGTGATGAATTTGTTTTTTGAGCCGTCAACGCGCACGCGTACAACCTTTGAAGTCGCCGAAAAGCGTCTTGGTGCCAATGTGCTCAATATCGATATTGAGCGCTCCAGTACCAAAAAAGGCGAGAGCTTGCGCGACACCTTATGGAATCTACAAGCGATGACGGCGGATATCTTTGTGGTACGGCATTCAGCGTCAGGCGCGGCGCATTTTATGGCAACCGAAGTAACGCCAGATATTGCTATTATCAACGGCGGTGATGGCTGGCATGCTCATCCGACGCAAGGTATGCTCGATATGCTGACCATTCACCGTGAAGCACCGCGCCCGTTTGAAGAATTGTCTGTGGCCATCGTCGGTGATATTAAGCATTCGCGGGTCGCACGCTCAGATATCAGTGCGCTGCAAACCTTGGGAGTTAAAGATATTCGTGTTTGTGCGCCGCGTACCTTATTACCCAAAGGTATTGAGCGTTTTGGCGTGCAAGTTTATGAAGATATGAACGAATGCGTCACCGACTGTGATGTCATTATGGGATTAAGAATACAAAATGAGCGTATCGGCTCGCCGCTGCTGGCGTCGTCGAGTGAGTATTATAAACACTATGGTATTACGCCTGAACGCCTAGCACTGGCTAAACCCGATGCGTTGGTGATGCATCCTGGGCCGATGAATCGCGGGGTTGAGATTGCCTCAAGCGTTGCCGATGGTGACCAGTCTGTTATTTTAAAGCAAGTAAATAATGGCATTGCGATTCGCATGGCAGTGTTATCGCTAGCTATGGAAGGTCAGCGCGCGCATCAAGCGGCGAGTCAATAATCCTCTGCTGCCCTATTTTAATTATCAAAAAGCGCTGTAAAACCACGTCCCTTCTAGGGCGTGGACATTAGGCGTCAGCTATTGTCGCTCAGCCTTAAAACAGACTTGTCAACCAAACTCATTGAGGTCATAATCACTCTATGAAAACGCTCAAGTTGCGCATC